>JALYLZ010000041.1 GCA_030774015.1 Actinomycetota bacterium
GGCAAACCCGTGCTGCCCGGCCGGGTCGGCGGCTGCCGCGGGGGGCCCAGGGCCCACCGCGGCCGGAACGCGAGCGGGGGTCGCCGGCCGGTCCCTTCGACTCCGCACCGCGTTCCTCCGCGGTCCCCCCACCTCCCGCGACCCCGCCTGCAAGCGATCCAGGCAGCCGTCTCGCTGCGGCGGGTTCGGACCCAAAGCGTGAAGCGGTAGCCTTCGGCGCCGTGAACCCAGAATCACCCTCGGCACACGTTGATGCTCGGCTCCTCGACGAGCTCGCTGCGAATGCTTGGCCTGCGTTCGTGGTGCAGGTGGTCGATGGGTGGCGGCTGCGGTTCACGCCGGGGGTTCGGGCTCGGCGGTCGAGCTCGGTGTTGCCGCTGGCCGGACGAGATGAGGTCCCGCTGGCGGACCGGATAGCGCTCGTCCACGAGTTCTACGCACGGTGGGGTGGCACCGTTCGCTACCAGATCTCGCCAGCGGCGCGGCCGCCCGACCTCGACGCCGTCCTGGCCGAGCTCGGGTTCCAGGTGGAGGCGCCCGTTCACGTTCAGACGGCAGCCCTCGACGACGTGCTGGACCGAACGGCGGGCCCCGCGCCCGCCGCAGTCCTGGTCGAGGAGGAGATCGACGATCGGTGGCTGGCCACCACTAACGAGCTGTTCCAGCGCAGCGACGCCGGGACCATGCGCCAGAGGATCCTGGAACGGATCGCCCCGGCCACCGGGTTCGCCCTCCTCGAGCTGGAAGGCGTTCCGGCCGCGGTGGGCATGGGAGTCGTGGAGCGGGGCTGGCTGGGGATCTACTCCATGGGAACCAGCCCCCAGTACCGAAGCCGCGGCGCCGCCACGGCAGTCCTGCACGCGCTGGCCCGATGGGCGCGCGAACGAGAGGCCTCGAACGCCTACCTCCAGGTCGAGGTCGAGAACGAACCAGCCCACCGCCTGTACGCACGAATGGGCTTCGAGACCGCGTACCGCTACCACTACCGCACCCGCGAGCTGGAGTAGCGGCAGAGAGGCCGCAGGAACGCTTGCAGGCGGGGCCGCGGGGGCCCCGCGGCAGCCGCCGACACGGCCGGGCGAAACGGGTTTTCCAGGCTACGATGCCGGTCCCATGCGACAGCTGCTCTACGTGTGCCTGGACGGGCTGGCCGACGATCCGATCCCGGAGCTCGACGGCCGGACGCCGCTGGAGGCGGCGGCCACGCCGTTCCTGGACTCCCTGGTCCAGCACGGACGCACGGGAACAGTGCTCACGGTGGGACCGGGTGTTGCCCCCGAGTCGGACGCCGGGGTGTTCGGGATCCTGGGGTACGACCCGGCCGAGGAGCATCCGGGCCGGGGGGTGATCGAGGCCATCGGCTCCGGGATGGACTACCGCGACGGCGACCTGGCCTACCGGATCAACTTCGCCACCGCCGACGGGACCGAGATCGTGGACCGGCGGGTGGGCCGGGACCTCTCCTCGGAGGAAGCCCACGCCCTGGCCGACGAGGTGAACGCCGGCCTCCGGCTGCCCGGAGCCACGTTCGAGCTGCGGGCCACCGTGGAGCACCGAGGGGTCCTGGTCATCCGGTCCACCGACGGGACCCCCCTCTCGGCCGCGGTCGGCAACACCGACCCCGCCTATGCCAGGCAGGGAGCCCTGGGCGTGGCGCTGGAGACGTTCCCGAACCAGGTGGCTCGGGCCGAGCCGCTCGAGGACACTCCCGAGGCCCGGCGGGCCGCCGACCTCACCAACGCGTTCGTGGATGGCGCGGCGAAGCTGCTGGACGCCTCACCGGTCAACGCCGAGCGGCGCCGGGCCGGCCGGCTTCCGGCGAACCTCATCCTGACCCGCGACGGCGGCGACCACGTCCCGCACCTCCAGCCGATCAAGCAGCGATTCGGCCCCGCCTGGGGGTGCTTCGTGGAGATGCCGGTGGAACGCGGGATCGCCCTGGTGCTGGGCATGGAGGAGGTCGGCGCCCCCCAGCTGGACGGCTCGGACGAGGGGTTCGCGGCGTGGGCATCCCTCGCCGCCGAGGCCCTGGAGGGCTTCGACGCCCTGTACGTGCACATCAAGGGACCGGACGTCCCCGCCCACGACGGCCGGGCGGAGGACAAGCGCGACGTCATCGCCGCGATCGACCGGGCCTTCTTCGGGGAGGTCCTCGGCCGCGTCGACCCGCGCCGGACCGTGGTCGCGGTGACGGCGGACCACGCCACCTCCTGCCTCCGGAAGGCGCACACGGCCGACCCCGTTCCGCTGGTGGTCTCCGGCGGACCGGTCACCCCGGACGGCTCCCCGTCGTTCGGGGAGCACGTGGCCGCGCACGGGTCGCTCGGGTCCCTCCGGGGGGTGGAGGTCCTTCCCCTCTTGACCGGCCTGCTCCGGGACTGAAACAGTCCACTCCGCGGAGGCACCCGGAAGCGTATATTTCGTTCAGGGAGCTTCGATCGGGGACGGCCGGCGTCGTCGGCCGTCACGCGGTGACGAGGAGGGCGGATGGCGCAGATCGCGGTCGAGCCGGTCACGGGTCCGGCCGAACCCGGTCCCGGACGCGGCGCACCGAGCGAGCAGGTCGTGGGCCGGAGTCCATGGGACCTCTTCTGGGCCCGGTTCAAGGGGGACAAGCTCGCCTTCGTCGGCATCTTCTTCGTGATCTTCATGATCGTCATGGCGGCCGGGGCCCCACTCATCTCCCACTGGACGCACAAGGGGCCCAACCAGGTCTTCATCAACCGGGCCCTCAACACGGGACCCCCGCCGTTCTTCATCCCGTTCCCGAAGGGGCCGGGGAAGGACTTCTGGTTCGGCGTCGACGTCAACGCATCCGACGTCTTCGTGCGGGTGTGGTACGGGGCCCGGACCTCGCTGATCGTGGCGCTGTTCTCCACGAGCATCGCGGTGGTGGTCGGGGTGACGGTGGGCCTGTTCGCCGGGTTCTACCGGGGCAAGGTCGACACGTTCCTGTCCCGGATCACCGACATCGTGATGTCCATGCCGGTCCTGCTGATCGCGCTGGGGCTGGCGGCCGCCTGCAGCCTCCCGCCGCCGGGAGGTGGCCAGCCCGGCTGCCTGGGGGGCATCATCAAGCCGGGCCTGCTCCTCGTCTCCTACATCATCGGGCTGTTCTCGTGGCCGTACATCTCCCGTATCGTCCGGGGCCAGGTGCTGTCCCTTCGCGAGAAGGAGTTCGTGGAGGCCGCCCGCGCCCTGGGCTCCTCGAACTTCCGGATCATGTTCCGGGAGATCCTGCCGAACGTGGTCGCTCCCATCCTCGTGTACACGACCCTGATCATCCCGAACAACATCCTGTTCGAGGCGGCGCTGTCGTTTCTGGGCGTGGGGGTGCCGCCGACCACGACATCGTGGGGGCAGATGCTGGAGCAGGCCGCCAACACCTTCACGTACGCCTGGTGGACCATGGTCTTCCCGGGCTTCTTCCTGTTCCTGACGACGCTCGCGTTCAACCTGGTGGGAGACGGTTTGCGGGACGCGCTCGATCCCCGAACCGCCAGATGACCGTATAACTCTTCGGCAACGAGAAGGGGAAAGGAGGTACGTCCCGAGAGATCGATCGATGCTGCATTCAGTTGGGTTCCTTCATCGAAGGGGGGTTAGGTGACGAAACGATATTTGCGGTACTTCGCGCTGGTGGGCATCATCGCCATCGTGGCGGCGGCCTGTGGGAAGAGTTCCACCACCACTTCAGGCGGCGCCACTGGCACCGGCCCGACGGGAAACACCGGCAACACGGGCACCGGCCCGACCGGTACGACGGGACCGACGGTGACTCCGGGCGGCACCCTGCGCCTGGCGCTGACGTCCGACGTCAGCGCGGCGTTCGACCCGCAGAAGGAGTACTACTCGGTCACGTGGGAGTTCCTCCGGTGCTGTCTGCTCCGGACGCTCATGTCCTACAACGGACACGACACGGCGCAGCACGGCGCCGAGGTGTTCCCGGACCTGGCCAGCGAGCCGCCCACGGTGTCGAGTGACGGGCTGACCTGGACCTTCAAGCTGAAGCCGGGCATCAAGTACGCCCCGCCGATCACCGCCACGGTGACCTCCGGCGACATCGTCCGGGCCCTCGAACGCGAGGCCTGCACGGAGTGCGCCGCCGGTGGGTACTCGTTCTACTTCTCGGTCATCAAGGGCTTCGACGACTTCTCCGGTGGCAAGGTCAAGACCATCTCGGGCCTCGCCACGCCGGACGACAACACGCTCGTCGTGACCCTGACCCAGCCGGCCGGCGACCTGCCGTTCCGGTTCGCCATGCCGGCGACCGCCCCGATCCCGCCGTCGCCCTCGGGCAACGCCCAGCTGGGCATCGCCGACGGGCACGAGAAGGACTTCGGGCGGTTCCTGTCCGCGACCGGGCCGTACATGTTCCAGGGCGCCGACCAGATCGACTACACCAAGCCGGCCGCGGGACAGAAGCCGGCCGCCGGGTACGTCCCCGGCAAGTCGATCATCTTCGTGCGGAACCCGAACTGGGACAGCTCCACCGACGACCTCCGCAAGGCGTACGTGGACGAGATCGACATGCAGATCACGTCGGCCTCTTCCGAGGACCTTGCGGCCAAGGTCGACTCCGGTGAGCTGGACGAGGTGTTCGACGGCGTCCCGCCGACGGACCAGCTCCAGAAGTACGAGACGGACCCGAACCTGAAGGATCAGGTCCAGATCCACCCGTCCGACGCCGTCCGGTACATCTCCATGAACATCGCGGAGCCACCGTTCGACGACATCGCGGTCCGCAAGGCGGTGAACTTCGCGATCGACAAGGACGGGTTGCGGAAGCTGCGGGGTGGTCCCGCGTTCGGCGACATCGCCGGCCACATCATGGTGGACTCGCTGGAAGGGGACCAGCTCAAGACGTACGACCCGTACGCCACGGCGAACTCACGAGGCGACATCGCGAAAGCCAAGGACGCGATGAAGCAGTCGAAGTACGACACCAACGGCGACGGGGTGTGTGACGCTCCTGAGTGCAAGAACGTCCTGACCGTGATCGACCAGGGCGACCCCTACCCGCAGCAGACCAAGCTGATCGCGCAGAACCTGGCTCCGCTCGGCATCACGCTGGACATCAAGTCCTTCGAGCGGACCACCATGTACGCCAAGTGCAACGACCCGACGGCGCACGTGGCGTTCTGCCCGAGCCCGGCCTGGGGCAAGGACTACGCGGACGCGTTCACCTTTGGGCCGCCGCTGTTCGGTGGCGACAGCATCGGGCCGGACGCGTGCTGCAACTACGCCCTGGTGGGTGCCAGCGCGAAGACCCTGTCGAAGGACGGATACAAGGTTGCCAGCGTTCCCTCCGTGGACGCCGCGATGACCAAGTGCACCGCGGAGACCGGAGACACGCGGGTCACCTGCTGGGCAAACGTCGACAAGGACCTCATGGAGAACGTCGTGCCATGGGTTCCGTACCTGTTCGACAACAACGTCGACGTCTTCAGCTCGAGACTGGTGAACTACCAGTTCGACCAGTTCGCCGGGCTGATGGCGCTCGACCAGGTCGGGGTCACCGGCTAGGTCCGGAGGCGACGACCGAGGAAAGAGGTGGAGGGGGGCCTGGCGACAGGCCCCCCTCCCATTTGCAGACGGCGGCGTAGTAAGGTAGGGGTGATCCGATGATCAGGTATCTGATCCGACGAATCCTGTTCCTGATCTTGGTGCTCTGGATCGTCTCCGGCCTCACCTTCCTGATCTTCGTGAAGCTTCCTCCGGGCGACCCTGCCCGGCGGGCGGCGGGGCGCACCTCCACCCCGCAGACGATCCACGCGGCCCGCATCGCGCTCGGCCTGGACAAGCCCGTGTGGGTCCAGTACCTGCGCTTCGCCAAGGGCCTCATCCCGTGGCCGGGGTTCTTCCTGAACAAGCAGGTCTACTTCTCGTGGTCGGACTTCGTGCCGGTCAAGGAGAACATCTACTCGAAGCTGCCGGTGGACATCACGTTGACCATCGGGGCCGCCGCGGTGTGGCTCATCATGGGGATTCCCATCGGGGTGGTGTCGGCCATCCGGCGGCGCTCCATCTTCGACCGCTCGGGCATGATCTTCGCCCTGCTCGGGGTGTCGCTGCCGGTGTTCTGGCTGGCCTACGTGTTCCTGTACATCTTCTGGTTCAAGTTACATCTGGTCCCAGGCAGCGGGATCCCCCAGGGGATGAGCGTGCTACGAGGCGCGCTCCACGGCAGCTTCGTCCTGCCCTGGGTCGTGCTGTCGCTGGCCTTCGCCGCCTTCTATGCCCGGATGACCCGGGCCAACCTCATCGAGACCATGTCGGAGGACTACATCCGTACAGCCCGGGCCAAGGGACTGTCGGAGCGGCGAGTCATCTTCAAGCACGGGCTACGTTCGGCCCTCACGCCGATCGTGACGATGTTCGGGATGGACATCGGAGTCCTGCTGGGTGGTGCGGTCATCACCGAGACGGTGTTCAACCTCGACGGCATCGCCCGCTACGCCATCCAGTCCATCCGGAGGAACGACTTCCCGGCGGTGATGGGCGTGACCGTGTTCGCCTCGTTCTTCATCGTGGTGGCGAACCTCATCGTCGACATCGTGTACGCGTTCCTCGACCCACGGGTGAGGTACAGTTGATCGACGCCCACCCGGGCGTTGTCGTCGTCGTGAGGGGGCCGGGTGGCTGAACCGCTTCTCGAGGTCAAGGATCTACGGGTTCATTTCCCAACCGAGGACGGCCTGGTCAAGGCGGTGGACGGCGTGTCGTTCACTATCGCCCCGGGCGAGACCCTCGGCGTGGTGGGGGAGTCCGGCTCGGGCAAGAGCGTTTCGTTCCTCACGGTCCTGGGGCTCATCAACCGCAAGACCGCGAAGGTCTCGGGCGAGGTGCTGTTTCGCGGACAGGACCTCCTGAAGCTCCCCGCCGACGAGTTACGCAACGTCCGGGGCAGCAAGATCAGCATGATCTTCCAGGACCCCATGACCTCGCTGCACCCCTACTACAGGGTCGGATCGCAGATCGGCGAGGCCATCCGGGCGCACCAGCGGGTCTCGAAGAAGGAGGCCCACGCCCAGGCCGTGGAGATGCTCCGCCGGGTCGGCATCCCCCGCCCCCAGGAGCGGGCGAACCAGTACCCGCACGAGTTCTCGGGAGGCATGCGCCAGCGGGCCATGATCGCCATGGCCCTGTCCCTGAACCCCGACCTGCTGATCGCGGACGAGCCCACCACCGCGCTCGACGTGACGGTGCAGGCGCAGATCCTTGACCTCATCGACCGGCTGAAGCAGGAGTTCGACGCCGCCGTGGTCATCATCACCCACGACCTGGGCGTGGTGGCCGAGCACTGCGACGACATCATGGTCATGTACGCCGGCCGGCCCGTGGAGCACGGCGATCGCCGGGACATCTACTACGGCGCCCACCATCCGTACACCTGGGGTCTGCTGCGGTCGATCGCGCGGCTGGACCTCGAGCAGCAGGAGCGGCTCCAGCCCATCAAGGGCCTGCCGCCCTCGCTCATCTTCGTGCCGCCGGGCTGTCCGTTCCACCCGCGGTGCCCCTACGTGTTCGACCGGTGCAAGGTCGAGGTGCCGGCGCTGCTGCCGGCCAACGGGCATCACGCCTCGGCGTGCCACCTATCGCTGGAGGACAAGGAACGCATCTTCAAGGAGGAGGTGCTGATCCGCAAATGAGCGTCCAGGTGACCGAGCGGGTCGAGCAGGCCCCCCACACCAAGGAAGAGCCGCTCGTCAAGCTGGTGGGGGTGAAGAAGTACTTCCCGATCACCCGGGGGATCATCATCCAGCGCCGCATCGGCAACGTGCACGCGGTGGACGGCGTCGACCTGGAGGTCTACAAGGGCCAGACCGTCGGGCTGGTGGGGGAGACCGGTTGCGGGAAGTCCACCCTCGCCCGCGTGATCATGCGGCTGTACGACGCCACCGAGGGGACCATCTCCTTCGAGGGACGCGACATCACCCACATCCGGCGACGCGAGCTCCGCGACCTCCGCCGGGACATGCAGATGATCTTCCAGGACCCCTACGCCTCGCTGAACCCCCGCAAGACCGTCGGTTCGATCATCAGCGAGCCGTTCCGGCTCCACGGGACCGTCCCCAAGGGCGGCATCAAGAAGGAAGTCCAGCAGCTCATGGAGCTGGTGGGGCTGAACCCCGAGCACTACAACCGGTTCCCCCACGAGTTCTCGGGCGGCCAGCGCCAGCGCATCGGCGTGGCCCGGGCCCTGGCCCTGCGTCCCAAGCTGATCGTGTGCGACGAGCCGGTGTCGGCGCTCGACGTGTCGATCCAGGCCCAGATCCTGAACCTGCTGGAGGACCTCCAGGAGGAGTTCAAGCTGACCTACCTGTTCATCGCCCACGACCTGTCGGTGGTCCGCCACGTGTCCGACCAGGTCGCGGTGATGTACCTGGGCAAGATCGTGGAGATGGCCCCGGGCTACTCGCTGTACCGGAACCCCAAGCACCCCTACACGGGCGCGCTGCTGTCCGCGGTGCCGATCCCGGACCCGGACATCGCGGGCCAGAAGAAGCGGATCATCCTGGAGGGCGACGTGCCCTCACCGATCGACCCGCCGTCGGGGTGCCGGTTCCACCCGCGCTGTCCCCGCGCCCAGTTCCCCATCTGCAAGGAGAAGGAGCCGCCGCTGGAGCCGTTCCACGAGGGGCAGGTGGCGGCGTGCCACTTCCCGCTCGAGGACCGCTCCGTGACCGGGGCGCTCCTACCCGGCTAGAAGCTAGAGGAGACCGTTCGTGTTCAACCTGTTCGTGCTGATCGTCGACATCATTTCTGCGCTGTTCCTCGTGGTGTTCGTCCTCCTCCATTCCGGAAAGGGGGGCGGGCTGTCCGACATGTTCGGAGGAGGCGCCGGCCTGTCCGGCGGCACCGCGGTGGAGAAGCGGCTGGACAAGATCACCGTGGTCACGGCCATCCTGTTCGGCCTGTGCACGTTCTGGCTCGCCTGGAAGTGGCACTAGGGCCGAGGACGGCCCGCTCGACGCTCGACGAGCTGAGCACTCACTCCTTGGGTGGTGGAGGCGGAGCCTCTTCCTCTTCGGGTTCCTCTTCGTGTTGCTCACCGGACCCGGCCATCCAGGAAGGCGGGTCGCTGGCGGGGAAGGTCTCCATCAACGCCTCGTCGACCTCGTCGACCTCCTCCTCGTCGTCCTGGGGATGGTTCGTGCCCGTGCTGTCGGCCTTCGATCCCTCGTGCTGGGACATGCGGCCTCCGATCCTTGGGGGGCTCGCACCCATCGTAGACCCGCCCGGTGCCCGGGTGCCCGGGTGCCCGTCGCTATACTGGCTGGCGTCTCGTCGGAGTGGCGGAATCAGGTAGACGCGCTAGGTTGAGGGCCTAGTGGGCGCATAGCCCGTGGGGGTTCAAATCCCCCCTCCGACACCATCTACCTGCGGTTTTGCTCGGGCCTCGAGCGCTCCGCCATGGCGAGCGGCACCGATTTGTCGCATTGCGCTACAAGGCGACGGGTAGGCTGCGAGGATGCCGTGCCTCGAACGTGGCGAACGATCCTCTGCGAGCGACGCTCAGGTACCTGGCGGGGGCTCGTTTCCGAGGCAGCAGGCCAGGACGCAGCGGTTCATCCTGGGGCGGCCGCGGGGCTTCACGGTCTCGCCGGACGGCTCCAGGGTGGTGTTCCTCCGTTCCTTCGCCGGGGACGATTCGGCGACCGGGCTGTGGGTCCTCGACCTCCCCGGGGCTCGGGAGCGGCTCGTCTTCGATCCCCGCAGTCGGGATGCCGGCGAGACCGAACTGCCGCCCGAGGAGTTGGCGAGGCGGGAGCGGGTCCGGGAACGGGCCGGAGGTGTCGTCGCCTACTCGACGGACCGGGCGGTCACCGTCGCAGCCTTCTCGGTCGGAGGGAGGCTGTTCGTGGCCGACCTCCTCAGCGGCGAATCGCGCGAGCTGCCCGCGGTCGTACCGGTCTTCGATCCGCGGATCGATCCGACCGGCCGGTGCGTGGCCTACGTCGCCGCTCGCGCCCTGCGCGTCATCGAGCTCGAAGGCGAGGATCGGGTGCTCGCCGCCGACGACGACCCGGACGAGTCCTGGGGGCTCGCCGAGTTCGTGGCTGCGGAGGAGATGGATCGCGCGGAAGGGTTCTGGTGGTCACCGGACGGGAGCCGCCTCGCGGCCGCGCGGGTCGACGAGGGCCGGGTCACGACCTGGCACATCTTCGACGCCGTCGATCCCGATGGGGTGCCACGTGCCGTGCGGTATCCGGCGGCCGGGACGCCGAACGCGGACGTGTCCCTTCACGTCCTGGGGCTGGACGGCTCACGGGTGGAGGTGCAGTGGGACCGGGTGCGGTTCGAGTACCTGGCTCGCGTGGTCTGGAGCGAGGGGACGGCGCTCACGCTCCTCGTGCAGTCGCGGGACCAGCGGCTGACCCGGATCCTGACGGTCGGCGAGCGCGGGGAGACGTCCCTCGTCCGCGAGGATCGCGACTGGGCCTGGGTGGAGCTGGTGCCCGGCTCGCCCGCCTGGACGGAGGATGGCCGCTTGGTGTGCACTGTGGACGCGGACGACACCCGACGCCTCGTCGTCGACGGCACACCCGTCACCCCTCCCGGTCTTCAGGTCCGCCGGATCATCCATGCGGACGCGGGCGTGATATTCGGCGCCTCGGAGGACCCCACGGAGGAGCACGTCTGGCGGTGGTCGCCCGACGGAGCCGTCGAGCGGCTCACCGAGGCCCCCGGCGTCCACGATGCGGCCGCGGAAGGGGATGTCCTGGTCATCACCTCAGCGACGCTCAAGGATGCCCCCACCACCACCGTCTACCGGCGCGGGGAGGTTCTCGCCACGATCGCCTCGCGTGCCGAGACCCCGGTGGTCGAGGCGAAGCCGACGTTCTTTCTCGCGGGAACGCGCGAGCTCCGGGCCGCCCTGCTCCTCCCGGGCGGCAGGGAGCCCGAGGGGTCTCTCCCGGTCCTCCTCGATCCCTACGGGGGGCCGGGGTTCCAGCGGGTTGTCCGGGCCCGGGACCGGTTCCTCGAGTCGCAGTGGTTCGCCGACCAGGGCTTCGCGGTCCTGGCGGCCGACGGCCGGGGAACGCCGGGCCGTGGCACCGCGTGGGAGCGCGCGGTCTACCGGGACCTGACCGCACCACCGCTCGAGGACCAGATCGACGCCCTGCACGCGGCGGCGGAGCGGTTCCCGTTCATCGACCTTGGCCGGGTGGCGATCCGGGGCTGGTCGTTCGGCGGACATCTCGCGGTGGCGGCCGTGCTGCGCCATCCTGAGGTGTTCCACGCGGCCGTCGCCGGTGCTCCCGGCCCCGACCCGCGCCTCTACGACACCCACTACACGGAGCGGTACCTGGGCCACCCCGACGAGGAGCCGGAGGTGTACCGGCGCGAATCGCTCATAGACGACGCGTGGAGGCTGGAGCGTCCGATCCTTCTGATCCATGGGCTCGCCGACGACAACGTGTTCGTTGCCAACTCCCTCCGGCTGTCGCGGGCATTCCTCGAGGCGGGCCGCCCGCACACCTTCCTCCCGCTCTCGGGGGCCAGTCACATGGCCAAAGAGGAAGTCGTGGCGGAGAACCTCCTTCTGCTCGAGCTTCGGTTCCTGCGTGACGCGCTTGTTATGGAGACTGATTGATGGCCGGCTCCGGCGGGCGGGAAGCCGGTACCGCACGTCGGCGAGCCCAGGTGAGACCAGGGCGTGCGGCGCGAGACTGCGATTGGACTCCACCGCAACCTTGCGTTCACGTGGAAACGCCTCGCGGTTCGTCCGGTCTCAGGGGTCAGTGTGGTTCGTGGGGGCCGGTGACGGTCTCGAGGCCCGAGGCCACGTTGCGCAGTTGGGCCTCGCTGAGCTTGCCGGTGAAGTGCTGGCGGATGCCGCGCACGTGGGTCCGGGCGGCCTGACGGAGGACCTGGCGGCCCCGGTCCGTCAGTCGCGCCAGCATGACGCGCGCGTCCCCGTCGAAGCGTTCCCGCTGCACCAGCCCCTGGCTGACCAGCCGGTCCACCATCCGGGTGAGCCCGCTCGGCGACATCAGCACCCGCCGGGCCAGATCCGTCATCCGTAGACACCGGCCCGGCGCCCGGGCCAGGCGGAGCAGCACGTCGTACGAGCCGAAGGTGAGCCCGTGCTCGTCGCGGAGATCGGCGTCGAGCTTGGACACCACGTCGTGGTGGGCGTGCAGGAGGGCCTGCCACGCCCGGAGCTCTTTCTCGTCCAGGGTCGTGTCCATGTGACTGGAAGTGTAGTCCTCAGGAACTTGCACCTACAAGTATCGCCGATGCTATCCTTCGCCTTGCAAAGTTTGTCATGCGAAAGACATTGAGGAAGGGCGCGATCCCGATGATCGAGGAGGGCGGAGGGTCCTGGGAGCTCGCCCGGTGACGGCGGTGACACTCTCGCCGGTGCTGGCCGGGCTCGGCCTGGGGGTCGCCCTGGCCAGCGCGCCGGGACCGGTCCAGGCCGTGCTGCTGGCGGAGTCGGTGCGGGGCGGGGTGGGTCGAGGGCTCCGCGCCCTGGCCGGGGCAAACTTCACGTTCGGCCTGCTGCTGGTCTCGCTGGCCCTGGGGCTCTCGGTCGCTCCTCCGAGCGGCCCCGCGCTCCGGGTCCTGAAGGTGGTCGGCGGCGTGTTGCTGATCTGGCTGGCCGTGGACGGCATTCGATCCGCCCACGAGGCCGTTCGAGCCGCCAGCGAACGTCGGGCCCTTCCTCCCGCGGCCCGAGGAGCGCTGGCGGTCCTGGTCAACCCGGGCGCGTGGCTCTTCCTCGGCGCGGTGGCCTCCCCCCTCCTGGGGTCCGCCACGCAGCTGGGAGGCCGCGGGACCGCGGTCTTCGCGGCGTTGGCGCTGATGGCCGGGGCCGGCGTGGGCGACGTCGGCGTGGTTCTGCTGGGCGGGCTCGGCGTCCGCCGGGCCGGCCAGCGTGTTCAGCTGTGGGTCCGCCGGGGGCTGGGCACCGTCCTGGCCGGATTGGGCGTGTGGCTTCTGACGCAAGGGGTGATGGGGACATGACCGCAATCTCGTTCGGACTGAACGTCTCGCCGTCCGCGGCGCCGGGGACCGATCCGGTGGCCGACGCCAGGAGGGCGGAGGACCTCGGCTACGACTTCATCTCGACGAACGACCACCTCCACGGCACCGAGCCGAGGTACGAGACGTGGACCCTGCTTTCGTGGATCGCCGCGGCGACGTCGCGCATCCGCGTGGCCCCGCGCGTCCTCGCCGTTCCGTACCGGAACCCGGCGGTGGTCGCGAAGATGGCCGAGACCCTCGACCGGCTGTCGGGAGGGAGGTTGATCCTCGGGCTGGGAGGTGGGTATTCGGACGAGGAGTTCCGGGCGTTCGGGCTCGGCGAGCGCACTCCGCGCGACAAGGTCGACGGCATGGAGGAAGCCATCCGCATCGCCCGCGGGCTGTGGTCAGAGCGCAGCTTCACATTCCAGGGCCGGCTGTACCGGACGGTGGAAGCCCAGATCGAACCGAAGCCCGAGCATCGCATCCCCATCTGGCTGGGGACGTACGGCGATCGAGCGCTCCGCGTGACGGGTCGGCTTGCCAACGGCTGGATTCCGACGTATGAGGCCGCCCTTCCGGAGGACGTTCCGGCGATGCGGGACCGGATCCTGGGGGCGGCGCAGGAGGCCGGCCGCGAACCCGAGGAGATCACCTGCGTCTACAACCTGGACATCCGCGTGGACGAGCGATCCACCGACGACCCCTCCGTGATCTCGGGGCCACCGGAGGCGGTGGCGGAGCGGCTGACGGGGTTCCTGAAGCTCGGGTTCACCGCGATGAACTTCTGCCCGGCCGGGCCGGACCAGCGGGAACAGGCCGAGCGCCTGGCTCGAGAGGTGATCCCAGCCGTGCGAGCCGCTGCCCGGGCTTAGGACACCGAAGCACGCGGGGAACGCCCGACGGTCATTCAGCCGGCGGCGGAGGACCGGCGCTCGCGGGCCCGGCGGTCTTTCTCCCGTCCCCATCTCGCGTCGGCCTCGTCGACGGTGGGCGCGCCTCCGCCGAGATGCGCCGGCCACCACCACGCCCGGCCGGTTCCCGTAGGGGCCTGTGGGTAGTCCCCGATGGCCTCGCCGAGCAGGGTCCCGATCCGCGCCATGAGCTCGTCGGTCAGCTCGTCGGGCTCCGTGGACTCGTCGACGGGAATGGGCGGCCCGACCTTCACCGAGATCGCGACGTGCCGGGGGAACTTGGGCCGGCGGTGACGAGGCAGGATCCGCTGGCTTCCCCACACCGCGGCAGGGATCAGCGGCGCACCCGTGGACAGGGCCATGCGCGCCGCACCCGTCTTGCCGGCCATGGGCATGAGGGCCGGGCTCATCCTCGACTCCGGATGGATGCCCACGACCTCTCCCGCCTCCAGGGCCCGGGTGGCCTCGCCGAGCGCGGGCGCGCCGTGCCCGTACCGATCCACCGGGATGTGGTGCATTCCCCGCAGCAGTGGCCCCGCCAACCAGTGGTGGAAGGCCTCCTCCATGGCCATGAACCGGACCAGGCGATCTCGTTCATGGGAGGCCACGCCGAGGAAGACGAAGTCGAGGTATCCGATGTGGTTGGAGGCGAGGAGCGCGGGGCCGGCCGCCGGGATGTGCTCCGCGCCGGTCACCGTTACGTCCCACCGCATGATCTTCAGGGTGGCCAGCGCAACGCGGACGACCGAGCGGTACAGGGCATCCATGGCTGACGGGGATCCTACAGGGCCCCTGCCAGCAGGCCGGGGTAGTCGCCGACCGAATGGCCCACGCGGTCCCGCTGGCAGGCGATCACGCCGATGTGGAAGTAGTCGTGGGTCGCGATCCGCATCAGGACATACCGCAAGGGGATATTCGTTCCCTGGAGCTCGGGGGTCCTGCCGACCCCGTCGAGCCGCGCCGGTACCGGTCGTCGTGGAGCAGCGCACGAGGAGGGCTCAGCCCTACCGGGCGCTCCTCGTGTCGTGGAGCGGGCCACCGAAGAGCCGGAGCGGAAGCTGGCTCCGTGGGGGAGTAGCGGCCCGGGCCGTGTCAGGAACGGCCTGCGGCACGGGCCTGACGCACGGCTTCGCCGGCACCCTTTGTCCACGGGTCGCCGTGTCCGGGCAGGAGGATCGTTGCGCCAGTTCGCTGGAGAGCGGTGAGGGACTTCAGGGCTTGGTCGCTGTCCAGGTTGAGACCGTCCGGCGCGACCTGCGGCCCCTTCCGGCCGGTCAGCGGGTTGAGGGTGACCAGCGAATCGCCCGGGCAAACCACCGAGCGCTGCTCGAACCAGATGGCGCAGCTGCCGGCTGTGTGGCCCGGCATGTGGATCGCGCGGGGGCGTCCGGGAACGTCGATCGCCTCCCCGTCGGTGAACGTGGTGAGCTCGGCGATCGGGACGATGTTCATGCCCTTCTGCCGCATCAGCCCGATAGCGTGCGGTAGGCCTCCGGACGGAGGAGGTACCGCGTGAATCCGGCCTGGTTCTTGGGCGGCTTGGCGCCTTTGGCCTGTTCGGCATCGGCGTCGTGGATGAACACGCGCTTGTGCGCTTCCGAGCGGGCCCGCTCCGCGAAGCCCGTGTGGTCGCTGTGAGCGTGGGTGAGCAGGACCGCCTCAACATCGTCGAGCGTCCTCCCCAGCGACCTGACCGCCGGCTCGAGCGTGTGCCAGTCGGCGGGCGTCCCCGCGTCGACCACGGTCAGCCGTCCGCCGTCCTCCAACAGGTACCAGTTGGCGACGCCGAGCGTTCGCCGATGGATCCGATCGGCCACCTCCATGTGCGAATCCTCGCACGGCCGAAACCTGGCAGCACGGCGGTCAGCACGGGGTGCTCGAGAAGCTGGATCGGGCCGGTTGGCGCCGAGCTCAGGCTCCCTGGATCTCCACGGGGTCCAGCGGGTGGCGGGTGGGGCCGTTGCGGACCTGGCCGTCGCTCTCGTAGCGGCTGCCGTGGCAGGGGCAATCCCACGTCCTGGCCCGGTGGTTCCAGCCCACCGTGCACCCCATGTGTTTGCACTTGGGGGACAGCGTCACCAGCGAGCCGTCCTCGGCTCGAAAGGCCGCGACCTTCTTCCCGTCCACCACGACGATGGCGCCCTCGCCCGGCTCCAGGTCGTCCAGCGAGCGGCCCACCGTGTTCACGATCAGCACGTCGCACGGAGCGTTGTGGGAGACCTTGTTCGGCACCGCCCCCATCACGAAGCGCAGGGCGCCGGCCATGCCCTTGTTGCCCACCACGACGAGGTCCGCTCCTTCCGAACCGGCGACCTCCACGATTCGATCGCCCGGATCACCTGACAGGACGTGCATGGGTGCTTCCGGATGGCCCAGCCGCTCCGCGGCGTCGCGCAGCACGATTCGGCCCATCGCCTCCTCGCCCACGTTCACCAGGCTGATCGTCGCGCCCATCACGCTGGCGAACTCCTGGCCCACCCGGGCGGCGTGGTCGGCCGTGCCCGAACCGTCCGTGGCGATGAGGACGGATCGGTACTCGCCGGGCCGTGCCGCCCGCTCCGGTCGGGAGGTTCGAACGATCAGCAGGTCGCACGGCATGGTGTGGGAGACCTCGTCGGCGATGCCCCCCAGCCGGAACCGGCGGGGGCCGCCCATCCCGATGTCCCCCACCACGATGAGGTCGGCGTCGGAGCGGTCGGCGATCTCCGTGATGGCCTTCGCCGGCTCGGCGTGGGTCAGCTCGATCTGGGCCTCGACGCCGCTCGATTCCGCCTTCGCTCGTGCGGCGTCGACCGCGGCCACGGCCCGGTGCTCGCCGGCCTCGTCGCGATACGCCGAGATGGCGACCACCCGGCCGCCCGAGGCCCGGGCCAGCCGGACGGCCACGCGCTCCGCGATGCGGGCCGTCTCCGACCCGTCCGTTCCCACGGCGATCGTCCGGTACGCCATCAACTCGCCCCTAGAACGGCTTCAGGACCATCAGGTAGGCGATGAAGCCGATCGACAGCATTCCCACCCACACGGTCACGGTGGGGACGGTGGAGCGGAGCACCCCGTCCAGGTCCTCCGCGGCGACGGCGGTCCCGCCCGACTCCTGGATCCGCATGACGTTGCGGACCCGCCGGTAGTACGGCGCCGCCACCGCGTACATGAAGGCCATGTTCGCGACGAACACCCCCAGGGCCACCCAGATCCACCCCTGGCCCCACCAGTGCCCATTGAACCCCGCCCAGATCCCACCGAACAGCAGCAGCAGGATCGAGATGTAGAAGACGCCGGTGGAGGAGCTCGAGACCTGGAGCATCACACGGATCTTGTCCGGGTTGCGCTCGTGACGGAGGCGCAGGGCCATGGCGGCGGTGACTCCGTGGGAGAACAGGAACCCGAGGACCCCGATGATGTGGATGAAGACGAGCCACGCGTACACGCGGATCCCTTCCCCGATCGGTGGAGCCTACCGTGATGCTCGCCAATCGGGCAACGCGCTGGGGTGGCCCGCCGGTCCCGCTACGCCTGGGAGGCGAAGGTCTGGCCGCGCTCGTCCGGCATCTCCAGCAGCTCGGCGAACAGGGCCCGGTAGTGGACCATGGCCTGACGGAGCGCCTCCGTGCTCTCGTCGCCCGACTTCATCCGGATGTGGATGGCGTGGGCCGAGCGGTAGTTCTGGACCACGTTCGGGTGGTCGACGGAGACATCGGCGGCCCGCTGCTCGAACTGTTCCATGGGATAGCCGCGGTCGCGCATGACCCGGGTGACCAGCAGGTCGGCCTCACGGACGGCGGCACCGGGCTGGTCGACGAAGCGGCTCTGGACCGCCTGCCACTCTCCCCGGTAGCGCTCGCGTTCCTCCGGGGCCAGCGGCCGGATGGTGAGCTGCTCGCGGCGCCGGCGCCGGGCCTGGAGCTCGGACTCGGCGTCCTGCCGGCTTCCGCGGCTCTGCACCGTACGGTCGTACTCCGGTCCGAACGTCGAGCGCAGGTCCCGGGTCCGTCGAGCTCGCCTCGCGGCCCATACGGTGGCCGCGATCACGGACCTACCCGGGCTGCTCGGAGGACAAACGGCGTGCCTCGGGCGCCGACTTGGCCTCGCTGATCTCCAGGAGGTGGCCGTCGGGGTCCCGGAAGAAGCACCGGACCTCCCAGTCGTACTCCACCGGCGGGGTGAGGAACTCGGCGCCCCGGGAGCGCAGGGTCTCGTAGGCCGCGCGGCAGTCGGGGACCCGGATAGTCATCTCGTGGCTCACGGTGCCGGGGTCGGCCGGCGGGGCGAACGTCACGCCCGGCTTGTCCTCCGTCGGCCCCCCGCCGGTGACCAGCAGCAGCCACGTCCCGAGGAACCGCATGACCACCGACGTGCCGCCGTACTCGCGGTACAGGTCCGCGCCCAGCACGTCCCGGTAGAAGTCCCGGGAGCGCTCGGCATCGCGCACCACGAGCAGATGCGTGAGCTCCATGCCCTCGACCGGAAAGCCCCCCATGCTGGCCCCCTTCTGCCCGGATCGCCGCAGTGTACGTGACACTTCAGGCGATGTGTTTAGGGGCACGTGCCCCCCGGGTACCTGCCCCGTGCCCGCGGCCGGGGCGTCCGGCCGCGACCGAACAGGGGAGGAACGAACCGTGAAGCGACGTTCGCTGGTGGCGGCGGGCACGCTGGCCCTCGCGCTCACCATGGTGGGACCGGCCGGCGCCTCCGCACCGATGCTCTGGCACCGTCCCATCGTGGTGGTCGGGGCCAACCAATCGAACAACTGGTCCGGCTACAACCAGGGGACGCTGGAGCAGAACGGGAAGCTGTTCAGCTCGGTATCGGGACCTGGGTCGTCCCCACGGCCAAGGCCCACAAGGCGGGTGAGAACGAGTACTCGTCGAGCTGGGTCGGCATCGGCGGCGGATGTGTCAATGCCGACTGCACGGTAACCGACTCGACGCTGATCCAGGCGGGGACCGAGCAAGACGTGGACTCCAAGGGCCGCGCGTCCTACTCGGCGTGGTGGGAGCTCATCCCGGCGCCGTCGATCACCATCTCCGGCTTCCCCGTGAGGGCCGGCGACAAGATGTTCGTGTCGATCTCCGAGAATCCGACCGGCTCCAACGTGTGGACGATCCTGGTCAAGAACCTGACCACCGGGAAGACGTTCACCCAGACCGTTCCGTACAGCTCGACCCACGCCACCGCGGAGTGGATCGAGGAGACCCCTGTGGTCATCGACGACCAGGGCAACGTGAGCATCGGCCCGCTGCCGAGCCTGGGAGCAGTGAAGTTCACCGGCGCCACCACCAACGGGACGAGCGCGGCCCTGAAGGCGCCGGAGGCGATCCAGCTGGTCGACTTCAATGGCGCCGTGCTGGCCACGCCGTCGGCCCCCAAGGGCGGGACCGCCTTCAACGACTGCACGTACGCATCGACCTGCGCGGCGCCCCGGTAGGGGCAACCGTCTCGTGAAGGAGCCGGGCGCCCGGCGCGCCCGGCCCTCGTCGTCGGGGCACGTTCGCAGGGACCGCCTAGTATCCGGCGGATGGACCCGCTCGACTCGCTCGTCCCTCGTTTGCCCCCGGACCGGGTGAGCCGGGACCCGGCCCAGCTGGCGCCGAAGGCCCGTGACATGTCCGCGCTGGCCCTGCTGGCCGGGGTGCGGGGCGACCAGCCGGTGCTCCCCGCGGCGGCCGTGCTCCCCCGGTCCACGGAGGAGATGGCGACCGTCCTGGCGTGGGCCCAGGAGACCGGGACGCCCATCGTTCCCCGTGGTGGGGGGTCCGGGGTCAGCGGGGGCGGCTTCACGTCCGCGGACTCCGTCGTGGTGGACCTGTCGCGGATGGACCGGGTGCTCGGCATCGACACCGTGTCGCGGACCGTCGAGGTGGAGGCGGGGATCGGGGGCACCGTCCTGGAGGCGGCCCTGGAGGCGAAGGGGCTCACGACCGGTCATTACCCCCAGTCCATCGAGCTGTCCACGGTCGGCGGGTGGATCGCCGCCTCTTCGGCCGGGCAGGCCTCGTCGGGATACGGGGCCATCGAGGACCTCGTGCTCGGCATGACGGTGGTGCTGGCGGGAGGAGCCGTGGTCCGGCTGAAGCCCGTCCCTCGGTCCGCGGCGGGCCCGGACCTTCGCCGCCTGTTCATCGGCTCGGAGGGAACGCTCGGCGTGGTGACCGGGGCGGTCCTGGCGTGCCGGCCGCGGCCGCTCGGATACGCGTGGGCGGGGTTCGGGTTCGACTCGTTCGAAGCGTGCATCGAGGCGATGCGGGCGATCGAGGCGGCCGGCGTGGGGTCGGTGGTGGTGCGGGGATACGACGAGGCGGACGCCACCCTGGCGTTCGGCCGCCTGGGGCACGCGGGTGGTTCCGCCGCCATCGTGGGGTTCGCCGCCGATGCCGCCGGCCTGGCGGAACGCATGGCCGAGGCCACCACCCGGGCGAACGCGGCCGGCGGCCGCGAGCTGGGACCGGCGTACGGCGAGCACTGGTGGGTGCATCGAAACGACGCTGTCGGCCTGTATCGCCGAATCATGGGCCCCGATCGTGCCTTCGGACCGGGCACCGTGGTCGACACCATGGAGGTGGCCGCGGTGTGGAGCCGGATCCCGGCGTTGTACGGACGGGTGCGCGAGGCGCTCCTGGCCGGCGCCGAGATCGTGGGATGCCACCTCTCGCACGTCTATCCGGCCGGCTCGTCGCTGTACTTCACGTTCCTGGTCCGGGGGTCGGACGACCGTGACGTGGAGGGCCGGTACCTGGCTACCTGGGAGGGCGCGGTGCAGGCGTGCCTGATGGTGGGAGGGACCATCACCCACCACCACGGCGTGGGCCGGCTGAAGGCCCGGTTCATGGCCGCGGAGCTCGGGGAGGAGGGCCTGGCGGTGCTGCGCGCGGTGAAGAGGGTCCTCGATCCCTCGGGCATCCTGAACCCGGGCGTCCTGCTTCCCTAGAGCGATAGCGGCAGGGCCGGAGGGCTCGTCCGCCGAGGTGCCGGTCAGCCCGCCGGGAGCCGGACGCTCGCGTCCATCGTGGACAGGCGGGTCCGCCTAACGAGCACGTCGTCGTCGGTGAGGGCCATCTCGCGCGTCCGGGCCAGGTTCAGCTCCACCTGGAGGACCGGGAACCCGGGAACGGCGGGATCGCCCAGCGACCGGTCCTCGCCGATGAGCCGAAGCGCCTCCTTCCAGTCGTCGCCGAACCGGGTCACCAGGCGGCGGGCGGAGGCTTCCGGCAGCCCGAGAGCGGTTCCCTCCGCCATCGCTCGCCCCAGCGCCTCGCTGAACGGGCGGGTGAGCCCGAGCGGAAGCTCGCGGGTCCGGCACCGGCCGCCGGTTCCCAGGGCCCGGGCCGCCCGGTCGACCAGCTCCTCGGCCATGGCCCGGTAGGTGGTGAGCTTGCCGCCGGTGATGGTGAGGAGCCCCGGCGGGTCCTCGAAGATCCGGTGCTTGCGCGAGAGGTCGGCTGTCGGGCCACGGGCCCCGCCCAACAGCGGCCTGAGGCCGGCCCAGGTAGCCGTGACGTCGTCTCGCGTGACGCCGGGGAACGCCGCGGCCACGGCCTGGAGCACGTATTCGAGGTCGGCCTCCTCCACGGCTGGATCGTCGAGGCCGCCGTGGTACTCCGTGTCGGTGGTCCCGGCGTACACCCGGTCCCCCCACGGGATCACGAACACGAACCGGCGGTCGCCGGCTCCGGAGGGGACGAACAGCGCCGTCCTGGTGTCCACCGCCCCCGGCCGGAACACCAGGTGGACGCCCTTGCTGGGGCGGAGCATCCCTCCGGCGCGGGCCGCCATGGTGTGGACCGAGTCGGCCCACACGCCCGTCGCGTTCACGGTGATCCGAGCTTGGACGTCGAGGTGCTCGTCGGTCTGGTGGTCGAGCACCCTGGCGCCCCGGACCCGGCCCTCGCCGATCAGCGCGGTCACCTCGGCGTGGTTCGCGACGAGGGCGCCGTGCCGCTTCGCCGCGCGGACCGCCTCCAGGGTCAGCCGGGCGTCGTCGGTCCGGCATTCCCAGTACCGCACGCCCCGGGTGGGGCGTCCCAGGCCGGGCGCCACGCGATGCAGCTCGGCGGCGTCCACGGCCCGGTGGCGTCCCAGGTTTCGCCCCAGGGCCAGCGTGTCGTACACCGTGAGGCCGAGGCGGAACAGGAACTGCTGGCGGGAGGAACTCGTCGGCGCGTACATGGTGACGGGGCGGACCAGGTGCGGAGCCAGGCGGAGGATCACCACGCGCTCCCGGAGGGCCTGCTGCACCAGGCCGAAGTCGTAGTGCTCGAGGTAGCGGGCGCCGCCGTGGACCATCCGGGAGGAACGCCCGGAGGTCCCGGAGGCGAAGTCCTCCCGCTCCACCAGTCCCACCGAGAGGCCTCGGGACGCGGCGTCCAGGGCGATCCCGGCCCCGGCGATGCCGCCGCCGACCACCAGGAGGTCGAGCTCGGTCTCCGCCATGCGCCCCAGATCGGTTCGGCGGGTGTCCGCGGCCAGGGGAAGCATGCCGGGCCATGGTAGCGGCCGGGGACGCGCGCTCCCCGGCCGGCCTTGCCGTCCCCGGGTCTCAGGAAGCGCCGGGGGCCCGGAGGGCCGTCTTCACGATCTTCCCCATCTCGTTGCGAGGGAGCGCGTCCACGAATCGAACAACCCGGGGACGCTTGTGTGGGGCGAGCGTTGCCGCCACGTGGTCCTCCAGCTCCGCCGCGGTCGTCGCGGTCGCTTCGCGCTCCGGCCGCAGCACCACCCAGGCCACGATGCGCTGCCCCAGGCGGTCGTCGGGTTCGCCGGTCACGGCAGCCTCCGACACCGCGGAGTGGTCGAGCAGGGCGGCCTCCACCTCGCCCGCCCCCACGCGATGCCCACCGGTCTTGATGAGGTCGATGTCCCGCCGCCCCACGATCCGGTACCACCCGTCCTCGTCCCTGATGGCCACGTCGCCGGTGTGGAACCACCCGTCGCGCAGGGCGTTCCTCGTGGCGTCCGGCCGGTTCAGGTAGCCCAGGAACACGTTGGGGCCGCGCACGAGGACCTCGCCCGACGGCTCCTCTCCCTCTCCCTCTCCCTCTCCCTCGACCGGCACCCCGCCGCCGCCGATCAGGCCCACCTCGACACCGGGCAGCGGCGGCCCGACCGTCCCCGGCCGCCGGTCGCTCGAGGCCGGCACGGCGCAGTTCATGAGGGTCTCGGTGAGGCCGTAGCGCTGCACGATGCGCTGTCCGGTAGCCCGCTCGATCCGGGCCCAGTCCCGGTGGGGGAGGGGAGCGGAGCCCGACACCAGCAGGCGGGCCCGGGCGAGCGCCCCGGCCACGGCCGGATCGGCCTCGGCCGCGTCGGCCAGATCCCGGTGCATGGTCGGCACCGCGAACAGCATCGAGGCCTCGCCGGCCAGCTCCTGGGCGATGGCATGGGGGAGGAACCGCCCCACGTGGTGGACGCGGCCGCCGGTCCGGAGGGAGCCCAGCACGCCCAGCACCAGGCCGTGCACGTGATGGAGGGGCAGGCCGTGCGTGAGGACGTCGTCGGACGTCCACTCCCACACCGCGGCCTGCGCGTCCAGGTTGGTGGCCAGCGCCCGGCGCGGGATCACCGCGCCCTTGGGCGGGCCCGTGGTCCCGGACGTGAAGAACACCAGCGCGGGCGCATCCGGGCCGGGCTCGGGGCGGAGGGGGCGGCCCGAGGCCCCCAGGTCGACGTCGATCCGTTCGAGTGACGCCAGGGCGCCGGGAAGCTCGTCCTTCGGGCCGGCCAGTACCCGGCGGGGAGCGGCGTCACGCAGGACGTGGGACAGTTCGAGGGTCCCGGTTCGGGGGTTGACGGGGACGGCGACCGCGCCGGCCAGCAGGGTCCCGACCACGCCGGCGCACGTCTCCAGGGCCGGCTCTGCCCACACCGCCACGCGCTCGCCGGCGTCCAGGAGCGCGGCCACCGCCGAGGCGGCGTCCCGAAGCTGCCCGTAGGTCAGGGACCGACCGGCGGCCCTGAGCGCCTCGCCGCCACCTCCCGCCAGGACCGCGGGAAGGAGTTCGTCCATGGTTGCGTCCACGGTATCCGACCGGGCCGGGCTGGACCGCTCGCCGGAGCGAGCGCCGACCGGGCGGCGGATAATGTGGCTCCGGCCGGCGGGCAGTCCTGACCAACCGCGAGGCCCTGGTCGCCGGGAGGAGCGGTTCGTGAGGGACGTCGAGGTCCGGGGCCGGCCCGGCGACCGGTTCGAGGAGATCCTCACCGGGGAGGCGCTCGAGCTGGTGGCCGCCCTCCAGCGCGAGTTCGGTGGCCGCCGCGCGGAGCTGCTCCAGGCCCGCGGGGAACGCCAGGCCCGCCTGGACGCCGGCGAGCGGCCGGACTTCCTGCCGGGGACGAAGAGCGTCCGCGAGGGCGACTGGCGGGTGGCGCCGGCGCCGGCCGACCTCGAGGACCGCCGGGTCGAGATCACCGGGCCCACCGACCGCAAGATGATGATCAACGCGCTGAACTCGGGGGCGCGGGTGTTCATGGCGGACTTCGAGGACGCCAACAGCCCGACCTGGGCCAACATGGCCGGGGGACAGGTGAACCTGGCCGAGGCGGTACGCCGGCGGATCCAGTTCACCGGCCCCGACGGCCGTGCGTACCGGCTCCACGACGACGTGGCCACGCTGGTGGTGCGCCCCCGGGGCTGGCACCTGGTGGAGCGCCACGTGGTGGTCGACGGCGAGCCGGTGTCCGCGAGCCTGTTCGACTTCGGGCTGGCGTTCTTCCACAACGCGCGGGAGCTGCTGGAACGGGGCTCCGGGCCGTACTTCTACCTCCCGAAGCTGGAGAGCCACCTCGAAGCACGCCTGTGGAACGACGTCTTCTCCCTGGCCCAGGACCGGCTGGGGATCCCCCGGGGAACGATCCGGGCCACCGTGCTCATCGAGACGATCCTGGCGGCGTTCGAGATGGAGGAGGTCCTGTACGAGCTTCGCGACCACTCGGGGGGACTGAACGCCGGCCGGTGGGACTACATCTTCAGCGTCATCAAGAAGTTCCGCCGCCACCCACAGTTCCTGCTGCCCGACCGCGCCAGGATCACCATGACCGTTCCGTTCATGCGCGCGTACACGGAGCTGCTGGTGCGGACGTGCCACCGCCGGGGCGCTCACGCCATCGGCGGCATGGCCGCGTACATCCCCAGCCGGAAGGACCCCGAGGCGAACGAGCGGGCGCTGGCCGCGGTGGCCGCCGACAAGGTCCGGGAAGCCGGGGACGGCTTCGACGGGACGTGGGTGGCGCACCCCGACCTCGTCCCCACGGCCATGGCGGAGTTCGACCGGGTGCTGGGCGACCGCCCCAACCAGCTGGATCGAACCCGCGCCGACGTGGCGGTTTCCGCCCGCGATCTGCTGGACATCCGCGTCCCGGAGGGAGCTGTGACCGCGGCCGGCGTCCGGAGCAACGTCAGCGTGGGGATCCAGTACCTGGCCTCGTGGCTCCGCGGCGTCGGGGCCGCGGCCATCGACAACCTGATGGAGGACGCCGCCACCTCGGAGATCTCCCGGTCCCAGGTGTGGCAGTGGGTCCACCATGGGGCGGAGCTCGCGGAGGGCGGCCCCGTCACCCGCGACCTCGTGGCGAGGGTGGTCCGGGAGGAGCTGGACCGCATCCGGGCCGCGGCGGGAGATCGGGCCTTCGCAGAGGGCCGCTACGACGACGCCAGGGAGCTGTTCGAGCAGGTGGCCATGGAGGAAGCGTTCATCGAGTTCCTGACGATCCCCGCCTACGAGCGCATCGACTAGAGAGCGCGTCGGCGGCCGGACGTAGGATGGACGGGACCATGAAGGGCGACCGCGTGGAGATCGTGGTGGACACCGGGAACGGCGTCCAGACCTACGAGATCGCCGCGACCAAAGCCGGCCGGCGGGTGGAGGTCTCCACGGCTCGCGGGGTCGTGGAGGTGGCCGAGATCACCCGATCCGGCCAGGCCGTCCGCACCGGGCGGTTCATGGCCACGCGGGTGGTCGCGGTGGTGGAGCATCCGGCCCAGGACGAGGGCGAACGGCAGGCCCGAACCCGGCCGCCTTCGGACCAGTCGAGCCTGCTGTAGGGGCCCGGGAGGGCGAGGCCGGTCAGGCCACCCAGACGAACGCCTGGTGCTCGGTCGAGCGGGCCGTCGGGACCGGGGCGCGGGTCCCGAACGCCCATCCCTCCGCGTCGTCGAACACCCCGGTGACCTCACCGCAGCTGGAGCACACGTCCGCCCCCCACCGGGGGTCGGTGGGCCGGTCGCGGCGAAGGTCTCGCAGGACCTGGGCGAGCAGGGCGGCCGCCGCGGACGTCAGCCGGCAGTCGTCACACAGGACGGAGGTGGTGGACATCTCGATTGAAGTCTCGGGAGCCTCCCCCACCTGCTTTAGCCGGAAGTCTGGATGGCCGCAGTTGGACACCGGCGATGACGGGATGTCAGAGGCGATTGGTATAGTTCGCCTGAGGGCACGGCATCGCAGTTTCAGGCTCCGAGCAGTTCCCTCGCCCGGCCGAGAGGCCGGAGGCCGACGGACGGGTCCACGGGCCGGCACGAGTCCGGGACGGCCAGGAAAGGAGGGGATTGTTCGTGGCAACAGGTGTCGTGAAGTGGTTCAACTCCGAGAAGGGGTACGGCTTCATCTCCCAGGAGGGCGGTCCGGACGTGTTCGTGCACTACAGCGCGATCCAGGGGACCGGCTACAAGAACCTCGAGGAGAACCAGCGGGTCGAGTTCGAGGTCACCCAGGGGCAGAAGGGCCCCCAGGCGACCAACGTGCGGCCCGTGGCGTAATCGCTGACCGCGAGCGAAACGTAGAACGATCGAGGCCGCCCGCAGAGGGCGGCCGCGTCGCGTGGTGGGCTCGGTGGAAACGTGAAAGCGTGGCGACCGGGTGGATCAGCCCCGGCGACCCCCGCCGCCTCCGCGGAAGCCTCCCGGGCCTCCCGGTCGCCGGTCCCGGGGAGCGGGGGGCGGCGCCTCCTTGAGCCTGACGAACTCGGGGTGATGCCCCGTCCGTTCCACCCTGACCCTGATGTAGTCGCCGTTTTGGACCCGCTCGGTCTCCCTCCACCCGCTGTTCAGCAGGTGGTGCAGACGGCCGGCGGCACCCTTGCGGAGCCGGTCCGTGCCCGGAACCTTCACGTACAGCCGTTCGTAGCGGACTTCCTTGTGATCGCCCACGATCTCTCCTTGCGCTCGGCCAGCCAGCCTAGCCGGTGGAGGCCAGCAGCGTCACCGGGATGTCGACGACGTTGATGGGCTGGCCGTTCTCGGCGCTGGCCTCGAACGCCTCCACCGTGCCGGGCTGATCGTGGTCGACGTGGAACGCGAGCTTCGTCTGGAAGGCCCCGCGGCACCCCGTCCCGCAGGTGGCGCTGGTGAAGCCGGAGGCGATCTCGTTCCCGTTTTCGTCCAGGATCCGCAGGTTCACCGTGGCCTCGAACACGTCGGCGGTGCCGGAGATCTTCACCGGACTGGAGACCGCCACGCGGATGGTCGGGCTCTCCACCACGATCGCCGGCAGGAGCTGCTCGAAGTCCGACCGCTGCCAGGGCCGGTGCAGGGCCGCGCCCTGGATGTCGAAGGGCTGGATGGGCTGGCCGTCGAGCTGGAGGGCCACGCCCTTCACCGTGGGGAACTGGCTGATGGTGAACACGACCTGTCCGATGCGGGTGAACTCCGAGACCGAGCTTCCCCCGGACAGGAACTCGGGCGACAGGTCCACCGTGGCCACGCCGTTCGAGATGGACAGTCCGAGGAGCGTGGTGCCGGGCGGGACCTGGGTCCCCACGCTCTCCGCCACGCTCGGGTTGGGGGGACCGCCGAGCAGGGCCTCCAGCGAGGCCCGCCCCACCGCCTGCGTCTCCGGCGCCACCCATGGGATCGCGAACAGGTGGTCGCTTCGGGCGAACCACAACTCGAAGGTGACGGACGGGACCTCGACGGGACCGCTCGCGGTTGCTGTGGCGGTGACCTGGACCTCGGTCGGGGGGAGCGTCGTGGAGACCGGGCCGGTGGGGGCCGGACCGACGGAGTGGGCACCCCGCTCGCCGCAGGCCGCGGCGACCACGGCGATCGCCGCCGCCAGGACGATGAGGCGCTTCATGGTTGGACCCGACGGATCGTCCTCCACCAGGAGCACTCGCTCGTCCACCCGGGAAGCGTATCCCGGCGTGTACAGTGGCCGGCCGTGTCCGCCGTGCTGGGTGTCCGTCACGCCGAGGTGGAGAACCCCGAAGGGGTGGTGTACGGCCGGCTCGCCGGCTTCCACCTCTCCGCCGCCGGGCTCGAGCACGCCGAGCGGGTGGGGGCCCTGCTGGCCTCGGCTCCCGTCGTGGCGGTCCACGCCAGCCCGCTGGAGCGGGCCCAGGAGACGGCCCGGGCCCTGGCGGCCCCGCACGGGCTGGAGGTCATCACGGACGAGCGCCTCATCGAGTGGGTGGCGAACGAGGCCTGGCAGGGGCGGTCGTGGAAGGACCTGCTGGCCTCGCCGGAGTACGGACGCGTCACCGGCGACCCGATCCGGAACGCGCCGCTCGACCCCCTGGACCGGGTGGGGGAGCGGATCGTGCAGTGGGCGCACGAGGCCGAGGCCGCCCACCCGGAGGGCATGGTGCTGGGCGTCTCGCACGAGGCCCCGCTGGTGGCGGCGTACCTGTGGGGGCGCCGCGGCGACTTCACCACCTACAAGTCCGTGAACATCCCCCACCTGTCCGCGGTCCGGCTGGTGCCGGGGCCCCCCGAGCTGGTCGACCCCTTCGACGCGGTCTCCTGCTAGCGCCGGGAGGCCGGCCTAGACTGGCAGAACGACGCGGCCGCTCATGACGAATAGCTCACGGATGAAGCGAGCGATCCTCTCGTTCCTCGCGCTCGGGAGCCTGCTCACGGCGTGCGCCGTCCCGGCCGGTCACGTGAGCGGCTCCAGCGCTCCGTTCCCCATCTCGCTCCGGGGAACCACCTCCCCGATCCCGCTTCCCTCGGGCTCCCCCCTGCCCACGAGCAACCCGAACGAGGACCCCGTGGTGGCGGTGGTGCACCGGGTCCTTCCCTCGGTGGTGAACGTGACCACCAACCTCCTCCTCCAGCACACGCTGTTCGGGAGCCAGCCCGGCCGGGGGGTGGGGACCGGGTTCGTCATCCGCTCCGATGGCCTGATCGTGACGAACTGGCACGTGGTGGAGTGCGCCCAGCACATCACCGTGATCACGCCTCCGCCCGACGTGCAGCGGTTCGACGCCCGGGTCATCGGTGGCGACCCCAGCTCCGACCTGGCCGTGGTCAAAATCGACGGCCACGACATGCCCTCCCTGTCGCTCGGGGACTCCAGCCAGCTGGAGCTGGGGGAGCACGTGGTGGCGCTGGGGTACGCGCTGGCCCTGAACGGCGGGCCCACCGTGACCAGCGGCATCGTCTCGGCCCTGCACCGCTCGCTCCCGGTCAGCGACCCGAACTTCGGCACCCGCACCTACGGCGACGTCATCCAGACGGATGCGGCCATCAACCCCGGGAACTCCGGCGGGCCGCTGGTGAACCTGGCCGGGCAGGTGGTCGGGATCGACACGGCGGGGGCTTCCCAGGCCGAGAACATCGGGTTCGCCATCGCCATCGACTCCGCCAAGCCAACCATCGAGCAGGCCGTGAACAACCCGTCGGCCCCCGTGGCGTTCCTGGGGGTGGACACCACGGACGTCACCAAGGCCCTCGTGTTCCAGATCTCGCTGCCGGTCACCCAGGGCGCCTACGTGCTGGACGTGACACCCGGAAGCCCCGCCGCCGCCGCCGGGATCAAGGGGGGTGAGGTCATCTCGGCGTTCGACGGGAAGGCCGTGAACACCTCCGACGACCTCGGCGCGCTGATCCAGGCCCAGTCGCCCGGCGACAAGGCGCAGGTGACCGTGGTGGACGCCCGCGGCGCCGAGCGGACCGTCACGGTC
>JALYLZ010000042.1 GCA_030774015.1 Actinomycetota bacterium
GGCCGGGGGACCGGCGCCGCCCGAAGAGCCGGCGCCACCGCCACACGCCGGCCAGGAACCCCAGCCCGTAGCCGAAGTGGATGCACGCATAGGCCGGCGGCAGGGCGGGGAGCGCCCGAGGGTCCCGGCGTGCCGCGGCCACGCTGGCCATCAGGTTCGCGGCGGCGTACGGACCGAGCACGGCGGCGGCCCAGCCCGGGCGGCGGGTCCCGGCGGCCAGCACGAGGCTTCCCGCCACGGCCAGGACCAAGGCCGGCGGTCCGGCGTGCCGCCAGGCCGGGAGCGCACCCCGCTTCTGCATCAACCGCACCTTGTACTTCCCGTACTGGTAGTACTGCCGCCAGAACGCCCCCAGGCGCTCCCGGCTGTGGTACGTGCAGCGGATCGACGGATCCAGCCAGATCCGGCCGCCGGACTGCACCAGCCGGAAGTTGAGCTCGTCGTCCTGGTTGCGGACCATCTCCTCGTCGAACCCCCCGATCCGCGCGAACACGTCGCGCGGCCAGGCCCCCAGGTACACGGTCTCCACCCAGCCGGGCCGCTCCGACGTCCGGAACGCCGCCCCGCCCGTCCCGAACGGCGAGTTCGCGGCCAGGGCCGTGGCCCTGCCCACAACGCCGTCGCCGACCCCCACCTGGAGGCCGCCGACATTGTCGGCGCCGGTCTCCCGGAGGAGATCCACACACCGGCTGACGTAGTCCGCCGGGAGCTCGCAGTGGCCGTCCACCCGCACGACGACCTCCCCGGCGGCTCCCTCGATGCCGATGTTGAGCGCGGCCGGGACCACCCGGGACGGGTTGTCGAGGATCCGAACGGGCGCCGCGGCCGGGGTCCGCTCGGCCAGGCGGCGCACCGCGTCGCGCGTGTCGTCGGTGGACATGCCGTCGACCACCAGGACCTCCATGCGGTCGGCGGGATAGTCCTGCGCCAGCACGCCGCCCAGGCTTCGTTCGATGTACCGGGCCTCGTTTCGCACCGGCATGACGACGGTGACGAACGGCGGCCCGTCGGCGGCCGCCGCCTCGAGGGGGCGCGGGCGCTCCTCTACTCGCACGAGACCTCGAAGGTCCGCATCCACATCTCCAGGGACACCGCCCTGAACAGCCCGAGATAGGCCTCCGTGGGCACCTTCCGCCCGGCCGTCGCCGCGTAGTCCCGTCGCAATACCCTTCCGTCCACGTACCGGTCGGAGCGGAGCTCCCCCGAGAGCATCTCCAGCACGAACGGCCGCAGGTCCGTGGACAGCCACCGCTGGTCGGGCGCGGCGAACCCGAGCTTCGTCTTCCGCGTCCGGACGAGGTCCGGGAGGACCCCTTGGAGGGATTGGCGGAGGGCGTACTTGCTCCAGCCGCCGGAGATCTTGAGGTGGTCGGGGAGCGACAGGCCGAACTCCACGACCTCGTGGTCCAGGAACGGCACCCGGGCCTCGATGGAGAACGCCATGGAGCTGCGGTCCTCGTACCGGAGCAGCTGCGGCAGCGTGTCCAGCGTGATGTCGTCCACCTGAAGCCGTTGCACCGCGGTGAGGCCGCCATCACCGGTGCCGCTTCGGGCGCGGGCGTTGGCCCACCATCGGGTGGCCGGATTGGAAGTGGCGGCCGAAGCGACGGCCAGGCCCGGCCGGAGCGACCGGGCCAGCAGCGAGTCCACGCCCAGGCGCCGCCGCACGCTCGAGGGGAGGTACCGGTACCCGTTTCGGATGTCCAGGAGGTAGCGGTCGCCCTGCCGGACCATGGCCGCGGCCTCCCGGGCCAGCGTCGGCACGCGTCCCGACCGCAGCAGGGAGGCCAGGTACCCGTACCGGAACTTCCCGTAGCCCCCGAACACCTCGTCGCCGCCCTGCCCGTCCAGCATCACGGTCATCCCGGCTTCCTTCGCCGCGCGCATCACGCACCATTGCGCGTAGAAGCTGAGCGTCCCGAACGGCATGTCGAAGTGGTAGGTCATCTTCGGGAACTGCTCGACGAAGTCCTGCGGGGTGGGGAACACCAGGTGGGTCTCGGCGTCCACGGCGCCCGCCACCGGCAGCGCGTACCGGCGCTCGTCCACCGAGGGGTCGTCGTCGTAGGACGAGGTGAACGTGTGGATCCGGCCTCCGAGCGAGGTGGCCGCGTCGGGCTGCTCCCGCAGGATCTTCCCCATCAGGCCCACCACCGAGGAAGAGTCGATCCCGCCGGACAGGCAGCTTCCCACCGGGACGTCGCTGACCAGGTGGTCCCGGACCGAGCGTTCCAGGAGGTCCCGGAGCTGCTCCAGCTTCTCGGCGTCGGGAACGTTCCCGTCCGGGTCGACGCGCAGCGCGTAGTACCGGCTCACGGCGACGTCCCGCCGCCCCAGGTCCACGACGAGCTTGTGGCCGGGCGGGAGCGAGTGCACGTGGCGCAGCACCGTGCGGTCGGCGAAGTCGCAGTTCCCGTGGACCAGGAATTCGGTCACGGCGTCGTCGTGGGCGATGCGGGGAAGCCATGGCGCTTCCAGCAGGGCCTTGATCTCCGAGGCGAACGCCACCCGGTCGCCGATCCGCGTGTAGTACAGGGGCTTGATCCCGAACCGGTCCCTCGCGATGAGCAGCCTGCCGGTCCGCCCGTCCCACAAGGCGAACCCGAACATGCCCTTGGTCCGGTCCAGGCAGCCGTCGCCCCACGCCAGGTAGGCGGCCAGGAAGACCTCGGTGTCCGTGCCGGAGCTGAACGTGCAGCCGCGGGCCTCCAGCTCCCGTCGCAGGTCGCGGAAGTTGTAGAGCTCGCCGTTGAACACCAGCGCCACCGAGCCCGTCCGGTCCACCATGGGCTGGAGGCCGCGCTCGGAGGTGTCGATGATGGCGAGGCGACGGCTGCCCAGCCCCACGACGGCTTCCCGTGCAGCGTCGCCCGCCCGGTCCAGGGTCCGGACCACCGTGTTGTCGAACGCGGCGCCCGCCGGACGGGCCAGCAGCAGCCCCCGGCCGTCGGGGCCACGGTGCGCCAGGACGTCCGTCATCCGGGCCAGCAGGGCGGCGTCGATGGGCCGCCCCGCCAGGTCGATCAGGCCCGCGATCCCGCACATTTACTCCGACCTCCCGCCGGGGCTCACAGCGTGCCCACCTCGACCCCAAATCGGGCCATGCCCCGCCTGACCTCGTCCAGCTCCTCCTCGGTGAAGCTGGTCCGATACCGGCCCACGGAGTCCCGCTTCACGGTCTTCCCGGTTTCCTCCAGGTACCCAGACGGCGCCTCCACGCCGACGAACGCCAGCAGCCCGCGCACCGTCGGCTCGAAGTCTTCGACCAGGTCCTCATAGCGCACTTCGTGGCTCCGCCCCTCAGGGACGTGGGCCAGCGCCGTGGCGATCTCCCGCTCGTACTCGGCGTAGTACCAGCACAGGAAGTCCAGCTCCGGGAGCCGGGAGGCCTCCTGGAACCCGCGGGGCCGGGTGGCCAGGTACCCGGGGTACGGAAGCCGGGTCCACCGCAGCGTATGGAACCCGTGGACGGCCACCGACCGGGCTCCCTCCACCGTGCCGTGCCGGCGCCGGGTCCGGAACCGGTCCCCGTACCCTTCAGCGTTCCTGGCCATGAAGCCGCGGAACGACGCCACAACGTCCAAGGGGTTCCGGTGCAGATGCACGTACCGGGCCTCCGGAAACGCGTCCAGGAACAGTGGGACGAACACCGAGGTGGACGGGGTGGCCAGGACCACCGTCCGCCCGGCGCCGTTCGACCGGTACAGCGCGTGCAGCAGGCGGGTCCGCAGCGCGCGGCGCACCCCCGACGGCCGTCGGTCGAACGACACGTAGTCGTCGCCGAACGGGTTCAGGGCCCGCAGCGGCGTGGCCAGGTACAGCTTGTGGTTGTCGTTGGTGAGCTGCCCGTGGACGTCCAGGTCCGGATGGGCCCGCAGCACCCGGGACAGCCACGTGCTCCCGGCCCGGGGCGTGGACAGGACCACCACCACGCCGCCCACTCACCCTCCCCTGGTCAGGGAGGCCGCGCGGCGCCCTCGCCCCGCTCGCGCCAGCACCCCCTCGTAGACCTCGACGACCCGGGCCGTCAGGGCCGCCTCGTCCAGGTCTCGCACCGCGGCCCGGCCATCCACCCTTCCGCCTCGATCGAGGACCCCGCGCAGGGCCTCGGCCAGGGTCTCGGGCCGGTCGTCGGCGCTCACCACGCAGCCCTCCACCCCCGCCAGGCGCTCCCGCACGTCGCCCACGTCCACGGAGACCACGGGAAGGTCGCAGGCCAGGGCCTCCTTCACGACGTTCGGCGATCCCTCGTGCATCGAGGTGAACACCAGCGCGTCGCACGCGCCCATGTAGACGGGGATGGCGTCCCGGGGCTTGTCCCAGGCCACCACCAGGTCTGCCCCGGCCATCCGAGCGGCCTGCTCTGCGAGCGAGACCCGCTTGCGGGCCTCGTCGGGGTCCCCCACGAACAGGACCAGCTTCTCCCCGGCCGGCAGCCCGAGGCTGCTCCGGGCCCCCGTCGCTTCGATGGGCCGGAACACCTCGAGGTCGATGCCGCTCGGGATCACGGCGGAGGGCCGCCGGGGAAGGTGCCGGGCCAGGTGGTCGGCCACCACGATGGTCGCATCGGCACGAAGGGCGGCCAGCTGGCTCAGCCGCCGCAGGACCCGTCCGGCCAGCAGGTACCGGCCGTCGTCCCCCACGATGCCCTCCAGGTCGTCGCCCCGAAACGTCACGACGAGCGGGCGTCGCTTGGGAAGGACCGCCAGCGCGCCGGCCTGGCCGAACTGGGCATGGATCAGGTCGTGGTGGCCTGCGCCCACCCGCCGCTGGAGGCTCCGCCAGGATCGGACGTAGTTCCCGGGGCTCCTCGCCCCGCGGAACGGGAAGACGTCGACCTCCACCCCCGCCTCGCGCAGGAACCGAACCTGCTGGACGATGAAGGGGACCAGCAGCGGCTGCTCTGCCGTGGGCCACTCGCTCGTCACCATGAGGACGGACAGCGGGCGGGAGGTCACCATGCCCCCACCAGGAGTCGCTCGTACAGCTCCTCGTGGCGGCGAACCAGGGTCTCGACATCCATGCCGAGCTCCTCCATCCGGAGCCGCCCCTTCTCCCCCATGGCCGTCAGCTCTTCGGCGGTGCACCGGATCGCCGCGGACAGGGCCCGGCAGATCGACGCGGGATCGGGCGAGGGGGCCAGCCACCCGGTCACCCCGTCCTCGACGTACCGGGGGGCGTCCCCGACCGCGGTCGCGACGACCGGCCGTCCGGACGCCATCGCCTCCAGGACCACGTTCGGGGTCCCCTCGTGCTGCGAGGACAGCACCACCACGTCGCTGGCGAGGTACGCGTCCTCGATGTTGGGGATCGGGTCGTGGAGGTGGACCACCGAGGAGAGGCGGGGCCGCCGCAGGTACCGTTCCACCATCTCGGCGTAGTCCGGATCCCGGACGCCGATCCAGCGGGCCTCCCACCCGTCCAGCGACTCCAGCCTCTCCAGGGCCATGGCCAGGCCGAGGTGGTTCTTGACCCGGCGCACCGTTCCCACGGTCAGCAGCACCCGGGGCTCCAGGGGCCACCCCAGCCGCCGCCGAGCCCGCTCGCGCTCCCCCGGATCGCCCGGCCGGAACCGCTGCAGGTCCACGCCGTTGGGGATCACCACCACGCGAGCCCGTGGCCCGGCCGTCTTCGTCACGAAGGCGGCGCCGGAATGGCTGTTCGCCACGGTCACCGTGGCGTGCCGGTGCCCCCAGCCCTTGTGGAGCCCGGAGAGCCCGCCCAGGAGACGCTCCTCGCTCCGCTCGGCCGCGATCGCCACGCCCCGCCCGGCCATCCACCGGCCGAGCGCCGCGTAGAGGTTGCCCGTGTCGTCGAACCCGTGGGCGATGCGCACCTCACCGGAGCGGAGCCACCGGGCCACCCGCACCGTGGGGACCGGATCGAGCTTGCCACGACGCCGGTACCCGATCACCTCGATCCCGGTCTCCCGGAGCGCCCCGCCGTAGAAGTCGTTCTCCTGCCACACCAGCACGCGGGGAGCGAACCGGTCCCGGTCCAGACGGGTGGCGAGCTCCGTGAGCTGGCGCTCGGCGCCCCCGGAGCGCAGGGACTCGACCAGGAGCGCGACCCCGATCGGGCGTCGGGCCGCGCCGGTCACCCGACAGGGGCCGGGGCGGCCGCGTCCCCGGCGGGCGCGGGTCGCCGGAGGTAGTGGCGATAGCCGGCCCCGAAGGACGCGCAGGCGCCGAAGAGCATCCACAGCAACTTGTCGTACTGGTCGTGCTTGGTGAGGCCACCGAGCAACAGCACGATGAGGGCGATCTGCCAGGTGCGGGCGATCTCCCGCGACTCCGCGTCGTAGCTCAGATGGGCACGCCGGACAGCGGAATACGAGGCCACCACCAGCCAGAGGTAGAGCAGCAGCCCCACCAGCCCGGTCTCGGCGAGCACCGCCACGTAGATGTTGTGGGCGCCGTTGTCGAGGTCCTTCGGGGAGAGGGTGAACGGCGCGTAGTTCGGGAGTTCGTAGTTGTACTGCCCGATCCCCACTCCGTCGATGGGATGGTCGAGCCACATCTCGTATCCCGCCTTCCAGTACTGGAGCCGGACGATGGCGGTGGAGTCGTTGCCCGAGGACGAGCTGAACTCCGACTGGAAGCTCGGCAGCTCGACCGACAGGTAGCTCTTCGGGATGAACAGCACGGCTACGGCGAGCGCGCCGACCACGGCCACGACCTGCCGGCGCTGTCCGGCCCGGAACCGGTCCCACAGCAGGATCCCCACGGCCAGGACCAGCAGGAGGAGGCCGGTCCGGGAAAGCGTCGCGGCCTCGCCCCCCACCACCATGGCCGCGCCTCCCACCGCGGCCAGCTTCCACACCCCCCGGGAAACCGTGGCCAGGTACACGAGCAGGACGAAGGCGACCGCGAAGTACCGGGCCGACGAGTTCACGCCGAGGAGGCCCGCAGCGCGGATGCTGGTGTTGAAGGATCCGCTCACCGCCACCTGCCCCAGCGCGATTGCGGCGGATGCGACGGCCCCTGCCGAGAAGAACCACATCAGTGTGCGGTGGCGACCGGGAGAGCTCAGGATCTGGCTGGCCAGCCACACCAGCGCGAACAGCTGGACATAGGTCAGGAGCCAGTCCCGGGGAGGGCCGTGGAGGGCAAACTCCAGGTTGGTGGCCGAGAACCAGGCGATGAACGCAATCGCGGCGAGGTGCGCCCCGTGCCACTTCAGCGCGAGCTCCCGGTCCAGCAGGTAGTTCACGATGAAGGCGAAGAACGCGCCCGCACCCAGGAGCACCAGCGCGGAGCTGGCGAACGAGACGGAGGGCAGGATGTCGGTGATGCTGGCCGCGGCCGCGAACAGCCCCAGGCCGTACACGGGCCGGAGCACCATGGCCACGCCGGCGGCGGCTCCCGCGACGAGGAAGACGATCAGCTCCTGGCCGTAGGTCCCGCGCGAGCCCAGCCCGACGCCCAGCACGGCGGCCACCAGACACCCCAGCAGGACCACCCATGCGTGGACGCTCGGGTGCCGGCGCCCCAGGGGGATCGTGCTCATCGGTGTCCCCCCGCCACGTCACGCGCTCCGTGAGCCACCTTCACCCCGCCAGGGCCTCCTCGTACACCCGCGTCATCTCACCGACGTGGCGTTCGAGGGAGAATACCGTCTCCGCCCGCTCCCGCCCGGATTCGCCCATCCGTGTCCGGAGGCCCGGATCGCCGGCCAGCGTGGCCGTCGCGTCCGCCAACGCCCCCACGTCGTCGGGAGGCACCAGGAGGCCGGTCTCCCCGTGCACGACGCTCTCCGCGATACCGCCCCGGTCCGGCCCCACCACGGGGCGCCGGGCGGCCATGGCCTCGATGGCCACGCGGCCGAACGGCTCGATGTCGCACGGGTGGACCAGGACGTCCACCGCCTCCATCATCCGCGGGATGTCGGGGCAGAACACCCCGATCGAGATACGGTCCGAGATGCCCGCCGACCTCGCCATCTCGATCAGCCGCTGGTGGTGGTGATACCCGCCGTTGTACGCGGGATTCCGGAAGCGCCGGGGAGGCGGGCCGAAGACCACGAACCGGGCGTCGGGAAGCCGGGGAGCGAGCCGGGCGGCCATGGCCACGAACAGCTCGTGCTTCTTCCAGGGTGAGCGAAGGGCCGCCGCCATCGCCACCAGGAGCTCGTCCGGCCGGAGCCCCAGCTCGCGTCGCAGACCCTCGCCTCCGTTGTCGGCGCCGAAGCGGGCCACGTCCACGCCGTCGTAGACGACCTGGACCCGTCCGCCCGCGCCCTCCCGCCGGAAGACCTCCGCGATGAACTCCGTCATCGCCACGACCCGGCTCGACAGGCCATCGCCCATGACCCGCACCAGGGCCCGGTCGGGAAGGGGGAACCGGGTCCGGGCCCCCCGGCCCATCCACTCCTTCACGTGCCACAGGTGCGGGCGCCCGGTGAGCCTGGCGGCGAGAGCGCCGTCGAGGACCATGGCCGTGTTGGTGTAGACGAGATCCACCTGCCGGGACCGGATCAGCCGGGCCAGCCGGGCCACCGGCACCGCGTGCAAGCCGGTCCGGGCGGCGCTCCTTGCCCACCCCACCGGGCGGTACCAGGCCGGCAGGCCCACCTTGCTGTTCCACCACGTCATCGGGACGACGTGGAGCTCGTCGGCCACCGCCTCGATCTCCGCCCGCCTCGGTGGCGCCGGCTCGCGAGGCGAGACCACCACGGACCGGTACCGGCTCCCCTCCAGGCCCCGCAGCAGCTCGAGGACGCCCTGGGTGGCCCCGCCCACGGGATCGTTCAGGACATGGAGCACGGTGGTGGTCATGTTCCAAGCCTCATCGCCGGCCAACCCGGACCCCGGGCTCCTTGCGGGCCACGCGGACCCACGCCCGGCGAAGGGGAGGCGCCACGGCTCGAGCCGCCGGGCCCAGGGCCAGCAGCGGCATGAGCCCGTACGCGTACCCCTTCTTCATGGTCTCCAGCGGGAAGGTGGACATGGCGAACGCGAACAGCCGCCGGGCCATCCGGTCCTGTCCCTGCCCGATCGCGGCGAGCGCCTCCAGCAGCGTTCGCCGGACGAACGCCTCGACCAGGTCCTCTCGCCGCAGGCCGAGCGGTCCCAGGAAGGCGTCGGTGCCGAACTCCAGCACGTTCAGGTAGTCGTCGACGGGGTGGCGGATGGTGGTCTGGACCGCGGCCCGGTTCGCCGAGACGTAGTCGCGGTACCGGAACAAGGGGCGGTGCACGTAGGCCACCACCGGGTCGAGCGACAGCAGCTTGTAGCTGAAGTGCTTGTCCGGGCCGATGGTCCTGGCCGAGTTGTAGCCCTCCACCGACTCCCACAGCGACCGGGAGTAGGCGATCGAGCAGAACACGCCCACCGCGTCGAGCTGGCGGATCCGGTCCCGCAGGACGTCGTGCCCCCGGTGCAGCGAGAACAGCGGGCCGGGCTCCTCCGGGGCGTCCGGAGGCAGGCTCCTGCGGGCGAAGCTCCGCTGCGATTTCCGGATCTGGCGGGTGACCCGGTCCTCGTTGTCGAACCCCTCGGCGTCCGACATCAGCACCAACCGGTCCCGGTCCGGGCCCACCTTGTCGATGACCTCGGCGTAGGCCTCCAGGGCGCCCGGCTTCATCTGGTCGTCCGAGGACAGCAGGTTGACGAACTCCCCCCGGGCGTGCCGCGTGACCTGCTGGAGGTTGGGGGCGAAGCCGATGTTGTAGCGGTTCCGGTACAGCCGCACCCGGTCGGAGCCGATCGCCTTCACCCGGGCCACGGAGTCGTCGGTGGACGCGTTGTCGCACACCACGATCTCGAAGTCCTGGAACGACTGGTCCAGGACGCTTCGGATGGTGTCGGCGATGTACTGCCCGTAGTTGTAGTTCGGGATGCAGATCGAGAAGAGCGGCCGGTCAGCCACGAGGTCCCTCCGCCGCCTGCGCGCCTGCGGACACGTGCTCCTCGAACGCGGCCGCGCCGGCGGGGGTGCCCATGTCCCACACCTCGCCGGCCACGGAGACGTCCACCTGCAATCCGCGCTCGATGTACCGGCCGTACACGGGGATCACGTAGAACTCCCCCCTGGTCCGCTCGCCCCCGTCCACCATCTCCTGTCCGATCGACACGAACTCCCGCCCGCTCGAGAAGTGGTACAGCCCCGTGCTGGCCCACTCCGAGATCCGGACCTTCTCCGCGACCTCCACCACGTGGCCGTCGTCGCCGAGGCGGGCGAAGCTCCAGTGGTCGCCCCGCATCGACGCCACGGAGATGAGCCCGCGGCAGTGCGGATCTCGCCGGGCCACGTCGCGCCCCAGCCGCGAGCGGACGTGGGTGTCGCAGCTCGCCACCAAGAGGTCCTCGTCGGCGTCGATGAACGCCCGGGCCGCCAGCACCGTGCACAGCTGCCCCTCGGTCACGTCGTCGAGCCACACCACCTCGGTGCGCCCCGGAGGCGCCCACTCCCGGAGCAGCCGCCCCAGGCCGAACCGGGCGTCGTGCTCCGCCAGCGCAACGAACACCACCAGGGAGGGGTCCAGCCCGGCCAGACTGTCCAGGGCCCACCGGACCATGGGCCGCCCCGCCACCGGGACCAGGGGCTTGGGGAGGTCGCCGGCGTGTCCGGCGAACCGGCTCCCCCGCCCGGCCATGGGCACGACCACGATCACCTGGGCGCCGCCGCCTTCCTGAGCGCCTCGTCGGTCAGCTCGGGCCAGCCGGCGAACCGGAGGGCCCGGTCGTCGACGTAGACCTCCGCGTTCGGCTTGCCGAAGTGGAACTCGTCGTACGGCACGCCGTGGCGGTCCATCCAGTCCAGGGTGAGCTTGCCGATGCGCTTCACCACCTGGCCCACGTTCCCCTCGCACGTGGCCATGTGGCGGGCCGTGACGACGATCAGGGAGTGCCCCGCCGCCCGCAGCTCGGAGATGCGCTCCACCGCTCCCGGGAGCGGTTCCAGGTCGGCGTAGGACGAGTCGGGGTCCTTCACCGGACAGATCACGCCGTCGAGGTCCATCACGATCCGCATGCATCACCTCCAGCTCGAAGGGGCGGGAACCAGCGGGTCATGCGATCCCCCAGCCGTCGAACCCCGGTCCCATGTACTCACGGAGCCGCCGGACGTCCCCCGACAGTCGCTCTCTGAGCTCCTGATCGGTCTCCGGGCGGAGCGTCGTGTCAGGCGCCGGCTCCTCCCGAGTCAGGACGTGGGCCGCGACCCGTCGCAGCGCCGGCGGAGCTTCGACCGACAGCCGCCGAGCCATGGGCAGCCGGCGCGCCGCGCGCATGATGGCCCCACCCGATCGCCGCCCCCCGGTCCGGTTGAACTCCCGTTCCATGTCGGGAACCCGGAAGGCCGGATCCACACCCAGGAACTCGAACACCCGCCGCAGGGTGGCCTCCCGCTGCGCCCGGAGCGCTTCCGAGGTGATCAGCAGGAACCGGTCCAGGCCGTAATAGGGGAGAAACCGCTTGATCTGCAAGGCGTACCTGCTCACGGCGACGTAGGCGGGCTCCTCCAGCAGCGCCACGTCGATGGGGCGGGTCTCGGTCCCGTGCACCGTCAGCCAGACGTAGTGCGACTTCATGCGCTCGATCGGATCGCGGAGCAGGTAGATCAGCCGGGCTTCCGGGACCAGGCCGGCCATGCGCTCGGGCACGGTCGTGACCGTTGGGAACTTGCTGTAGGACGTGGACGCCTCCCCCACCGCCACGGCCTCGCCGGCCTCTTCGAACAGGGATCGGTACCAGTTGACGCCGAGGCGCCAGTTTCGGGCGAAGAAGGCGGGTTCCTTGGTCTCGGCCGGGAGGAACACCTCGGGATGGGCGGACAGGTAGCGGTACAGGCTGGACGTGCCCGCCTTCATCGCGCCGATCACGAAGAAGTTCGGAAGGCGGCCGGCCACCGCGGCGGCGCGACCACCGCCCGAGGCCAGCGCCTGCTCGTCGGAACGGCTCATGGCACGGAAGCCAGGGTCTGGTCGAACCGGGACAGGGCGGTCAGGTACATCATCTTCTGCCGGTCCTCGGCCCCCGCGTGCAGCGGGAGCATGGACAGGAACAGCAGCCCCTCCACGAACGCGATCTCGTCGAGGTCGTAGCCGGCCGCCACCACCATCCGGTCCAGGTAGTCGGCCACGATCCGGGTGGTCTCCGGAGCGAACACGTCGGCGGTGAACGCGCCGTCCCGCTCGACCAGCCGGTACATGTCGAACACCACGAAGTCGTACAGCCCGCCGACGCTGTGCCGGAGCTTGGCCACGTCGTACCGGGAGTCGCCGTAGATCCCGCGGCGGCCGAAGCTCCCCCGCGGGTCGACCAGGCGAAGGATCTGGTTCGGGACGTCGTAGAGGATGTTCGAGAAGCAGAAGTCGCCGTGGACGATGCAGACCTCGGCCCCCAGCGCCAGCGACTCGGCCCGCTCCCGGATGCGGTCCTCGATCGCCGAGAGGCCCGCCAGCGGCCTGCCGTTGACCACGATCTCGTCCCGTTCCAGCATCCACACCCAGGCCGGCGACTGCTCGCGGAGCTCGGCCAGCCGCTTCCAGGTCTTGTCCACGTACATGGTGAGGAGTTCCTCGGGCTCCAGGTCGCCGGTGTACCGGCGGAACTCCTCGTGGATCCGGAGCACCTGCCGGAGGATCGACATCCACGTCTCCGGGGCGATGTCGCCGAAGACGTACAGGTCGGCCAGGCTGGGATAGCCGTAGTACTCCTGGACCATCCGGATCTGCCCGTCCAGTTCCCGGAACTCCACGATACGGGGGGCCAGCACCTTCAGCTCGTCCGGGATGCGCTGGTACCAGTTCCACTCGTCGCGGAGCTTGTCGTCCCGGCTCACCTTGGTGACGGTGTTGAGGATGGGGTTCACCTCGAGCGAGTTGAAGGCCCGGGAGTGGATGAGCTGGCGGCGCGCCTCCACCAGCCCGTCGATGTGGCCGAAGTCGTACCAGTTCGTGGCCTCCCGAGCCGTCATGGGATGCACCGCGCCGTAGCGGCGGAGCACGGCGGACAGCTCCCGCTCCCCGGCGTCGACGGACTCGTCCACCAGGCCGAGCAGCGTGGAGCCGTCGGCGAAGTGGTAGTAGCCGGCCAGGGCCGACTTCGGTCCCGGCACCAGCTCCTCCTTGTCGATGTAGTCGGTGACCACGCCCTGGGCGTCGGTGACCGCCAGGCACCACCGGCTGGAGTCCTCCACCGAGGCCACGTACACGAAGTCCACGTCGGCGTCGTACTGGTCCCGGATCAGGGTGTCGCCCAGCACCACCCGGACCGAGCCGTCCTGGACGCCCGCCGCCCGCAGGCCGGCCTGGAGGCTGTGCAGGATGGTCCCGCCGTCGAGGGTGGTCACGCGGAGCTCCATCCTGCCGCCGTAGGCCCGGCGAACGAACGCTTGGCACCGCGCGTCGTCGGCCCGCACCACCACGGCGACCCGGTCGATGCCCTTGCGCAGGAGGTCGTCCAGGATCCACCCGATGACCGGGCGGCCGTTGATCGGGATCATGGCGTTGGAGACGTTGGTGCCGATGGGCAGGTGGGTGTAGTTGATGGGCCCGGCGCACAGCACGATGGTCCAGCCGCCGAGCTGCTCCACGACCCGCTCCGGCCCCCTGGCCACCGCCGGGCTCACGCGGACCACCCCGCCCGGCGACAGATGGCCTGGACGAACCGCTCCGTGGACCGCCCGTCGGTGTAGGGGACGTAGTCCCGCACCAGCCGCTCCCGGCCTTCGCGGTACCACGACGGGTCCTGCATGGCCCGGACGATGGCGGGGCCGTACCCGTCCGGGTCCCGGACGATCGGCACGAGGTCCAGGTCGGCGATCCGCCCGAAGTGCTTGCCCAGTGCCCACGTGCTGAAGTACTTCCTAGCCCGGTCGGGCTGGTAGGTGTGGAAGATCGGCACCACGGTGGGGCGGTCGAAGATGGCGGCCTCCAGCGTCATGGTGGAGCCGGGCGTGATCACCACGTCCGCGTGGGCCAGCATGTTCCCCACCTCGATGACGTCCTCCCGGGTCATGTACCAGGTGAGCGCGGGGAGGTAGCGCTCGACGGACGAGAGCCGCACGTCGGGGTGGGCTTCGTACTTGCGGAAGTGCTCCAGGCGCGACCATGGGTGCAGCCGGCAGATCACCTGGGGCCGCCCCGGGATCTGGCCGGAATCCAGGAGGCGGACCAGCTCCTCCATCCAGCACGTCTCGTCGAATCCGGGAATGAAGTAGCCCACCGTGGCGAACAGGACGATGGGTCGCTCGGGGTCGAGGTCGAACCGTTCCGCGAGCTTCTCCCGGGGCCACAAAAGATCCGGCGCGAAGTAGGGGTCGAACTGGGGAGCCCCGATCACCTCGACGTCGGCCGGCCGGTACCCTTCCAGCTCGACGACCTCGGCCCGGTTGATCTCGTTCCACACCAGCAAGCGCTGGGGCCGGGCGTGGATGCCCTTGTGGACGTTGTCCCAGCTCCGGACCAGGCCGAGCGTGGGGATGCCGAGCGAGTGCGCCGCCGCCAGCAGCTCCGACTCCCCGTACAGGTGGGCGTGGGTGGAGACCACCACGGCCGGGTCCACCCGGCGCAGCGCGTCGACGAGCTCTGGGGCCGAGCGGTACAGGCGGCGCTCCTCCCAAGCAAGGAACCGGCGCATCAGGGCGGGCCTCCCCGTCCGGGCCACCCGGCGGCGCATCCAGTAAGCCCGGGAGCGCCACGCGTTGGACTCGGCCGGCTGCAACGGCTCGAACCGGACGTGGGGACGGGACCACTCCGACACGAACTGCGGCACGGTGACCGCCTCCGTGAACACGACAACTTCGACCCCGGCGTCGCCGAGGAGGTCCAGCACGCCGTTGGCGAACAGGTCGCGGACGGTGCGGCCCTCGGTGATGGACATCGCGATTCGGCGCACGGTCACGACGGCACCGCCTGGCGGGCCCGCGGGACGAGCACGGCGTCGTGCCACAGGCCGAGGCTCACCCACTGCCACACGTGGAAGCTGCTCCGCTCCTCCCCCGCCGCGTACGCGCGCCATGCCTCCCGGACCCCGTCGGCGTCCAGCCACGCGCCGCCGTACGCGGCAAGCGCCACGTCGATGAACTGGCCGGCCCAGTCGCGGAGCGGGCCCCGAAGCCACTCCCGCTGCGGGGTCTGCACGGGCCGTTTCGGCGCCTCGGCCACCCCCGCCGGAACCAGCCGCGCGGCGATGTCGCGGAGCAGGGCCTTGTGGGTGCCGTTCCGGACCTTGCGGTCGGCGGGCTGCCGCATCGCCAGCTCGAACAGCCGGTGGTCCAGGAAGGGCTCCCGGAGCTCCCGGGACACTCGCATGGAGACGCGGTCGTTGAACCGGAGGGCCCGCGGGATCTTGGCGATGGTCGCGTCCAGGTACTGCCGGTTCCGCATGGCGTCGGGGAAGGGCGTCGGGGGCTCGACCGAACGGGCCAGGGCCTGGAACTCCTCGGTGGCGCACCCCGGCCGCAGGGCCCGGTCGCCGCCGGCCTGGACCGGTCCCGTCGCGTGCCCGTCCCTCCGGCCCGAGCCGTCCTGGCCCGATGCGCCAGGGCCGTCCGAGAGCTGCCCGTAGTACTCGTAGCCGGCCCACTGCTCGTCCAGGCCCTGGCCGTCCAGCAGGACGGTCACCCCGCGGGCCCGGGCCTCCTCGAACAGCAGGGCGTACGCGATCGTCGGCATCCCGCCGAACGGCTCGTCCTCGGCCACCATCACCGATCGGGCCAGCTCCGGGACGGCCCCGGGGTCCAACCGGCACACCACGGATGGGTGCCTGGTCCGCTCGAGCATCCGCTCCACCCAGGGCAGCTCGTCGTACCGGTCGTCCCCCGTCACGAAGGTGAACGCGGCCACGTCGCTGTCCGCGCCCTGGACCTGCTGGACCAGGCCGAGCAGGGTCGAGGAGTCCACGCCGCCGGACAGGTTGATGCCCACGGGGACGTCGGAGCGGAACCGCAGGCGCACGCTCTCCCGGAGCAGCTCGAGGTACTCGTCGGCCACCACGTGCTCGTCCCGGCGGTCGATCTCGAGTCCCGATCGCTCGGCCAGGTCGTACCAGCGCCACACCGTGAGGCGACCGTCCTTCCAGCGCAGCGCGTGGCCCGGAGGAAGCGACCGGACGCCGTCCCAGAAGGTCCGTTCGCCGTGGTCGGACAGCCCGAACGTCAGATACGTGGCCCACGAGGCCTGGTCCGGGCGAGCCGGGACCCCCGCCGCGTGCAGGGCCTTGATCTCGCTGGCGTAGAGCAGCGTCCCGTCCGGTTCCACCGCGTAGTGGAACGGCTTCACGCCGAACCGGTCCCGGGCCGCGAACAGCGTCCGGGACCGCTCGTCCCATATGGCGAAGGCGAACATCCCCACCAGGCGGTCCAGGCACGCCTCGCCCCACCGCAGGTACGCGGCCAGCACCACCTCGGTGTCGGTGCGGCTGGTGTACGGGTAGTCGGACAGCTCGGCCCGCAGCTCCACGTAGTTGTAGACCTCGCCGTTGAAGTTGATCCACACCGAACGGTCGGCCGAAGGCATGGGGCCGTGCCCGGCCGGCGACAGGTCGATGATCGACAGCCGGTTGTGCCCGAAACCGGCCGCGCCGGAAGGGTCGAGGTACGTGCCGGTGTCGTCGGGGCCCCGGTGGGCCAGGGCCGCGACCATGGCGTCGATCCTGCCCTGCTCGAGCCCGGGGCCCGCGATGCCCGAGATCCCGCACATCAGCTAGCGCTGCTTCCCGCTTGCCGATTCCGCACAGACCCGGCGCCCCAACCTACGCCTCCGTCCGTTCGGGCCCCTGAACCGAGCCGTCCGGCACGGGCCGGTGCACGATGAAGGCCCGCTGGAACGAGCCCGGGACCCAGGGGAACTCGGACACCCCGAGGTCGGATTCCTTCTCCCGCCATTCGTGGAATGCTCGCTGAACCCCCAACCTCGGGTTCGCCCGGAACAGGTACCAGTCGTCGAAGACGAGGACCGCTCCGTCGGACAGAAGCGGCGTGAGGAACTCGAGGACCGGGACGGCTGACTCGTAGAGGTCGCAGTCCACCAGGGCGAACGCCACGGATTCCAGCCCGTCGCGCTCGGCCAGGCCGGGCGACAGGACCTGGTCGTACCAACCGGGCACCACCCGGACCCGATCCAGCTCCACCCCGTGCCTTCGAAGGTTGGCCCGGAACTCCTCCTCCGTTGCGGAGAGCGAACCCTGCCGGAAGTGCGGGTACGTCGAGTCGAGCGTTCCGGGCTGGGGGAGCCCCTCGAAGGAGTCGAACGCGAACATCCGCCGAGGGGGCCCCTTCGACTTCCGCTCGGCCGCGCGGATGGCCCGGTACGCCCGAACGAACGAACGTCCCGTGTACACCCCGAACTCACAGTAGTCACCCTCGATGCTCCGCGTGGCGGTGAAGGTCGCGGCGAGGTCGAGGTAGGAGAGCGGCCGGCCGGCGGCGACGCGGCGAACCGCGCGCACGGCGGAGACGAGTGGTGCTCGAGCCAGACCCCTGGCCCGATCGCCGAGGGACAGCGGATGCTCCCGCTTCCACGCCGCCGAGCGCCATCGCCGTTCCACCGGCTAGCTCCCCTTCACGGCCAGCACCCGGTGGTGCCCCTCGCCGAACACCGTGCGAGCCAGCTCCCCCCGGTCGATGCGCCCCGCCGCGAATGCCTGTTCCGCCGTGTCCAGCTGAGCGAGGGCCTCGGCCACGGCGTCACGGGCCGCCATGGCATCACGGGCCGTCCCGGCTTCTTCCGCCCCCGCCCGGGCCTTCTCGAACACCAGCCGGAGCTGTTCCAGCTCGGCCCGCTGCACGCTCACGCTCTCCTCGTGGTCGAGCTTCCCTCGCTCCCATCGCTCCGCATCCTGGAGACCGGCCGCGGACAGCATCTCCCGAACCTGATCCCACGTGAAGAACTCGATGATCGGTACGAACAGGTCGTCCAGGAACGTCCGCTGCTTGTTCGCCGGCAGGCCGGCCCGCTGGATGGCCCGATCGACCGCCTCGTACCCCAACGCCTGGGCGAACGGCCGGGCCCGGACCACGGTGGGCCACCGCAGCCCGCCGGTGCCGTACAGGAGCAGGTAGCAGCGCCCACCCGGCCGCAGAACCCGCGCCAGCTCTCGCAGGCCGAGCTCCGGGTCGGGCGTGTGGTGCAGCACACCGCTGCAACACACGAAATCGAATGCCTCCTCTCGGGATGGCAGGCCGAGCGCGGAGGCCGCCAGGAACCGCACGGCCTCCAGGCCCTCCGCGCGCCGGGCTGCATCCGTGAGCCCGGAGGTCGAGATGTCGCATCCCACGGCCAGCCGGGCGCCGAGCCGGGCCATGGCCACCGTGTACCGTCCCCCGCCGCATCCGATGTCGAGGCAGCGCTTCCCCCGAAACCACCGCAGGTCGAACCCGTTCGCCTCGAACCGGCGGCCGAACAGCCCGACAGACTCTTCGAACAGTGGATCGTCGTAGCGGTGCCACAGGTCACCGAACAGGCCGGCGGTGGCGCTTCGGATCGCTGCGAGGTCGGCCGTCACACCCGCTCCTGCCCGGCTCGCTCCGCCATCATGATCTCCACCAGCTTCAGGTCCAGCTCGCTGTCCACGCTCACCGATCGATCCGGGGGCATGACCATGGGACGGATGACGTCGCCCCAGACCGAACCCCGCTCCATCAGCACGTCCCGCCGGGTCAGGTAGACGGCGCCGTTTCGCATGTACGCCGGGGGGTCGTAGTCCTGCCGGCGCGTTCCCTCCCGTTCCTCCACGCAGTACGGGAGGAGCCGGTCCCCTTCGATCCGCTTCATCAGGATCGGATGGACCGCGAGCACTTGGACCACGCTGATCACGGAGTCGCACCCGCCCTCCCCGGCCAGCCGAATCGCGGCCTCGACGTCCTCCACGGTCCGGAACGGCTCCGTCGGCTGGAGCAGGAGCACCCAGTCCATCCGGAAGCCGTCACGGCGCTCCACGAACAACACGGCGTGCTGGAGCACCGGCACCATGGGGACGCTGTCCCCGGCCAGCTCCGGCGGACGGAGGAACGGCACCTCCAGGCCGAGGGACCGCCCCACCTCCGCGATCTCCTCGTCATCGGTGGAGAGCACCACGTCGTGGAACAGGTCCCGGGAGGCCAGGGCAGTGTCCACCGTATAGGCCAGCAGCGGCCGACCCAGGACCGGGCGCACGTTCTTCCGGGGCACGCCCTTGGACCCGCCGCGGGCGGGGATGACCGCCAGCGTCCGGGCCCCCCCGGGGCCGTTCCAGAGGCTACCTCCGACGCCGCCCCCGACGCTCACCGGGCCCCCGACCGCGCCCGCTGGTCCTGGAGCACCCGGTCCAGCCGGGCGGCCAGATCGTCGCACAACTCCCGGACTTCGGGGTCGATGTCCGGCTCGGGACCGCGGCGATCCCCCGATACCTCCCGGACGAACGCCGGGTCGAACCCGAGGCCGGCGAACCGGAACACCTCGGCGAACCGCGCCTCCGGATCGGCCACCACGTCCTCGTACCGGACCAGCATGGCCCGGTCGGGCACGCGGTCCAGCTCCCGGTCGAAGTACAGCTCGTTCCGGAGGTACCACTTCAGCGCCGCGGCGGAGTGCAGCGACAGGTCTCGGGCTACAAGCTCGCGGACCAGCTCGCGCCGGGGCTCCGGGACCCGCTCCGCCAGCCAGTGGTCGAACGGCGCATCCCCCGCGATCCGGCGAACCAGGCGGAGCTGGCCATCCCCCCACTTGCGCACCGCCGAGTCCGCCACCGGGGCGCAGTCCCGGAGCAGCCACACCACCCTGCCCTGCGGGAAGCGCTCCAGCAGCCGGTCGGCGTGCTGCGAGTCGCACAGGGCCTTGAACGCCACCGACCGGCACCGGGCCCGCTCGGTCAGCCAGGAGATCCGCTCCAGATCCCGAAGCCGGAACCGCCGAAAGGCCCGGGGATTGTCCTCGTTGTACGTCCACGTCTCCGGGCTGGCCTCGAGCACGGCCAGCAGCATGTTGGTGCCCGAGCGCTGGCACCCCAGGACGAACACCGGGGCCGCCCGGCCGCGCCGCCCCGTCCCCAGCTGGCCGGCGTACTTCGCGGCCCGCCGGGTGGTCCGCCGGGCCCGGCCCCACGCCCGGGCCGGCAGCGCCGAGATCGACGACCCCATCAGTAGCGGATCCGCTTGTCGATGCGGAGCGGCTGCTCCGCCAGGAGCGCGGCGATGCGCACCCCGGCCTTCCCGTCGCCGTACAGGGAGGACCTCGGGCACGGCCCGTTGGCCATGTGCTTGCGCACGGCCTCGACGATGGCGACCCGGTCGTGCGGCACGTCCAGGACGTTCGGGCCTCGGTCCCGTCCGGACTGGCGGCTCCCGATGTTCACCACCGGCACGCCCATGTGAGCGGCCTCGCGGATCCCCACGCTGGAGTTCCCGATCAGGCACGTCGCCCCACGCAGCAGGCGCAGGAAGTCCTCGGGGGCCATGTTCTTGAAGAAGTACAGGAACGGCAGGTCGTGGGTCTCCCGGAAGATCCGGAGCCCCTTCGAGATGAGGTCGGAGCCGGCATCCACGTTCGGCCAGAACCAGAAGGTGGCCGAGCGGAGCTCCTGGGCGGCGGCGATGGTCTCCTCGATCTGGGCCTGGGAGTCGGCGTACTCGGTGGTGACGGAGTGCTGCATCACCACCACGTAGCCGGAGTCCAGGTCGAACTCGTGGCCGACTCCCGCGTAGCGTTCGAACGGGTCGAACCCGTCATCGGGCTCGGCCATCACGCGCGCGGCGAGGTCCACCGACGGGCACCCGGTCACGAACACCGACTCGGGGTCCTCCCCCATCCGGATCACCCGGTCGGCAGCCTGCTGGTTCGCCACGAAATGCAGGTTGGACAGCTTGGTGACGGCGTGGCGGACCTTCTCGTCGATCGATCCCGTCACCTCGCCGCCCAGGACGTGGGCGACGGGGATGTTCAGGTAGGAGGCGGCGATGGCCGTGGCGATGGTCTCGTAGCGATCGGCCACGCTGATCACCGCGTCGGGCTTCAGGTTGTCGAAGATGGTGGCCAGCTCCACCACGCCCAGGCCGGTGGACTTCGCCGTGGTCACCAGGTTCTCGCCCTCCACCACCATGTACACGACGGCGTCGGGCTGGAACCCGTCGGCCCGGATGACGTCGATGGCGGGGCCGTACCGTTCCAGCAGGGCCGAGGCCCCCACGATCAGCTGGAGCTCGAGCCCCGGGTGGTCCCGGACCGCCTCCAGGACGGTCTTGATGCGCGCGTAGCTGGGCCGGGCCGTCACGACGACGCAGATCCGGCGCGCGGTCACCGGGCCGCCCGCTCCGACACGGATTCCCGGAACCACCGCACCGTCGCCTCCACCGCATCCTTCCAGTCGGCCCGGGGCTCCCAGTCCAGCAGCTCGCGGGCCCGGCTGATGTCGGCACGCGTGTGGCGGACGTCCCCGGCCCGCATGGGCGTGGTCACCGGCTCGATCCAGGTGTCCATCGCGTCGGAGACGGCCCGCAGGACCTCGTTCACGGTCTTGGGCCGGCCCCCGCCCACGTTCATCACCGCGCCGTCGGCCCGGCCGTCCGCCGCGGCCGCCGCGAGGTTCGCCCGGACGACGTCGTCGATGTAGCTGAAGTCCCGGGACTGCTCCCCGTCCCAGTGGACCTCCGGAGCCGTTCCGTCGGCCAGGGCCTTGATGAACGCGGGGAACACGGCGGCGTACTTCGACTCGGGGTGCTGGCCGGGCCCGAAGACGTTGAAGTACCGCAGCGAGACCGTGGACAGGCCCTTCACCCTGGTCCACACGCGGCAGTACTGCTCCCCGGCCAGCTTGCTGACGGCGTACGGCGACCGGGGGTCGGTGGGCATGTCCTCCTGGTTGACCGGTGCGGTGGAGTCGCCGTAGACGCTCGAGCTGGACGCGTAGACGACCCGGCGAACCCCCGCCTCCTCCGCCGCGACCAGGACGTGCAGGGTGCCCGCGGCGTTGCACTGCTCCACCAGCACCGGCTCGTCGATCGAGCGGGGGACGCTCCGGACGGCCCCCTGATGGAAGACCACGTCGACGCCCCGGCAGGCCGCCCTCAGCGCGTCGAGGTCCCGAAGGTCCCCCAGCACCATGGTGGCCCCGGCCGGCACGTTCTCCTCGAACCCGGTCAGGAAGTTGTCGAACACCCGGACCTCCCGGCCCTCGGCGACCAGGGTGCGGGCGATGGCCGAGCCGATGAAGCCGGCCCCTCCGGTCACCAGGGCGGTCCCGTCTCCCGACATCGCACGGTTCGCCATCAGGCCAGCGGCTCCGAGGCGGCGTGGCCGTTGGGCTCGAAGGACTCGAGGGCCCGCCGTACGCTCGCCAGCGAGAACACCCATCTCCCGCCCGGCGTCCGCATCGCTTCCAACCGCCCGGTGTCCGCCCACCGGCGGACGGTGGCGGGGCACACCCGGAACAGCAGGGCGACCTCCCGCGACGACAGCACCGGGTCCTCCTCTCCCAGGGCCAACAGCAAGCTCCCCAGCCAGGGGCGAAGGGACTCGATGAGCCGCCTTCGTTCGGCACCCGTCACCGTGGTCACGAGGTCAGCCCGCACGCTCTCCATGGACGCTCCTTCCGACCCGCAGCCGCCGCCGGCGCGGGAAACCGCGCCCGGCCCGCTCGACGGGATGGGGCTGACGAGATGCACTGTTCGGATCGAATCGCACACAACGCACGCATCGAACCAATGGGACAAGGCGCGCGTAAGGCACCGGTTGCGCAGACCCTAGGGGCGTGCTCCCGGGGTGTCAAGGTCCCCCGGGCGTAGCGTCGCCACCGCGTTCACCGGGTCCGCGGGTCCGCCCTCCGGAAGGGGGACCTTTTGCGGCGACCGATGCTAGCCTTCCGCGACCGGCCCTCCGATCGAGGCCGGCCCGTCCCATGCAGCCATCCACCAGAAAGACCTTCCGGCACAGGTTCGCGGCTCCCGCCGCGGCCTTTCTCGTCGTCCTGGGGATCGGGGCGGTGGGACCGGCATCGCGAACGGCCCTGGCGGCCGGCCCGATCACGTCGCAGAAGGACGTGCCCTACGAGACCGTGAACGGGCAGACCCTGGCCATGGACGTCTACCTCCCCCACGGGGCCGGACCCCATCCGGGCGTCCTCCTCGCCCACCCAGGGCAGTTTCGGGCCGGGGGTCGAGCGCACCTCGCTCCCCTGGCCCGCTTCCTGGCCGTGCACGGATACGTCGCGTTCACCATCGACTACCGCCTGGCCCCCCAATTCCCGTATCCGGCGGCGGTCCAGGACGCCATCCAGGCTCTCGCCTACATGCGCGCCCACGCGGACGAGTTCAACCTCGACCCCACGCGCATCGGCGCGGCCGGCACGTCCGCCGGAGGGACGATCGCGGGCTCGCTGGGCACGAGCTGCGGCCGGGGGACGACCGGCGGGCAGGTCGCCGCGGTGGCCTCCCTGTCCGGTCCGATGGACCTGCTGAACCTGGTGCAGCAGGCGCCCACGACGCGGGGTCCGGTCTTCTCGTACGCGGTTGGCCACCGGACCCCGGGCATCAACGTGGACGCGCTCCTCACGGCAGCGTCCCCGGCCGCCCACGTCAGTCCGGATTCGGCCCCCTTCCTCATGGCCCTCAACCCCGCCGAGCCGTTCCCCGCCGCGCAGTACACCGAGATGGCCGGCCTGTTGCGGGCCGCACACGTCCCCGTGGAGTTCTTCCGTCCCCCGCCGGGCTCCTACTTCCACGCCGTCAATGTCCGGACCCTGCGGTTCCTGAATCACTACGTGGCCGACTACACGGGAACGCCCAGCGCGCCGGCGAGGGCCTGCGTCGTGTCGGCCGGCACGACGCCGGCGACGACGCCTCCACCGACCCCGTCCCCAACGCCCTCCGCCACCTCGAGTCCGGCGCCGACCCCGCCGGCCTCCTCCCCGCCGGCCCACCGGGGAAGCGGAGGCTCGAAGGTCTTCCTGTTCGTCGGGATCGGCGTGGCGGTGGTCGTCGTGCTGGGGCTGTGGGCAAGGGCCTACTTCCGTAGACCGACCTTCTAGCTGCTCGCGGGGGCCTGCCGCTTCCCCTCGATGAGGGCCGCCAGGTCGCCGATGGTGCCGAAGTTGTCCTCGACCAGCTCCTCGTCGGCGATCTCGACGCCGAACTCGCTCTCCACGAACCCGACGATCTGGTAGATGCCGATCGAGTCGATCACCCCGCTCGTCAGGAGCGGATAGTCGTCGGTCAGCTCGTTCGCGGTGGCCTCGGGCTGGAGCTCCTCGACGATGAAGCCACGGAGCTTCTCCTGTGTGCTCATGGGCCGGCTCTCCTCGATCTCGATGGTCAGCGGGTTGTCATCTACCACAAGCACGGCGCGCTTCGCACGCGCCGTCCGTCGGGGAGGAGATTACGCCGTTGAGCGCTTGTCACTCCGGATCGGCCTGGCTATCCTTGGCCGCCGAGGTTCGCCGGCACTGTGTTGCCGGAAAGGTCGACCCTTTAGGGACCGTTCGATAGACTCGGGCCCACGAGGCCCCTGGAGGGCAGGAAGGTCCACCTGGTGGAACACTCCCATACCGAGCATCAGACCGACCTGAAGGAATACCTGCGCGTACTCCGCACGCGCAAGTGGAGCATCATCCTGATTACCGCCATCCTGACGGGCGCGGCCCTGTTCTACTCGTTCCGCCAGACCCCCATCTACCAGGCCCAGTCCAGGGTGGTGGTCCAGGCGTTCGTCCTCAACCCTCTCCAGAGCGTCGGGGGGCCCCAGCAGGTGGACCTGCCCACCGAGGCCCAGCTGGTGGCCACCCAGGCGGTGGCGAAGATCGCGGCCGCCGACCTCGGCTTCACGGGAAGGCCGGCCCAGGGACTCCTGCACGGCCTCAAGGTCCAGATCGTGAACGGGACGACCGTCCTCGGGATCGCATACCGCAGCCCCAACCCGGCCCTGGCCGCCCAGGCCGCCAACGCCTTCGCCAAGGCGTATCTCGAGTACCGGCGCGAGCAGGCCCTGGCGTCGTTCGCGCAGGCCGCGGCCACCCTCCAGACCCAGATCGACACCAGCCAGGCCAAGCTCAGACAGCTCAGCAAGCAGATCTCCGCCCTCGAGGCCAAGAAGAAGCCCGATCGCAGCAAGCTGGCCTCGCTCCAGACGCAGCAGAGCCAGGAGATCGCCCAGCTCGCGGTGCTCCAGCAGCAGCTGACGACATACCTCAACACCGCTCCGATCACCCAGGGTGGGGGCCAGGTCATCGCCACGGCCAACGTCCCCACCTCGCCGGTCAGCCCCAACCACATCCGGACGGGGGCGTTCGCCTTCGTGCTGGGACTGGGCCTGGGCATCGGCCTGGCCTTCCTGCGGGAGCGCCTCGACGACAGCATCCGCACCCGCCAGGAGCTGGAGCGCCGGCTGGGCGCGCCCGTCCTGGCCACTGTGCCTCGCATCTCCAAGTGGAAGCGGGGTGACGATGCCTTCCTGGTGACCCTGACCGACCCGAAGAACCCGGTCAGCGAGGCCTACCGGACCCTGCGGACCAACCTCCAGTTCCTGGCGACGAAAGGGGACCTCCAGACCATCCTGGTGACGAGCGCCACGGCGGGCGACGGCAAGACCGCCACCTCGGCCAACCTGGCCATCGTTTTGGCCCAGGCCGGCCGGCGGGTGGTGCTGGTGTCCGCGGACCTCCGGCGGCCCCGGGTCCACCGGTTCCTGAACGTGTCGAACGAGGCGGGCCTGTCGCTGGTGCTGGCCGACTCGGTCCCCGTGTGGCAGGCCGTGAAGGACCCGGGTGTCCCGAACCTGCGGGTCATCCCCAGCGGTCCCGTGCCGCCGAACCCCGCCGAGCTGCTCCAGAGCGACCGGATGGGCGAGTTCCTGCAACAGGTCCAGGAGTTCGCGGACTTCGTGATCATCGACACGCCGCCCGTGCTGGCCGTGGCCGACGCCTCCATCCTGAGCGCCCGGGTGGACGGGACGCTGTTCGTGGTGGACGCGGACACCGCCAGCCGTACGGCGACGGTCCAGGCCCGGGACCAGCTGGAGAACGCCGGGGCGCGGGTCATCGGCGCGGTGTTCAACAAGTTCGACCCAAGCCAGGCCGGCGCCTACCCGTACTACTACTACTACTACTATCACTACGCGGAGCTCCAGGATCAGGACGGCAAGGTCTCCACCAATGGCGACGCCCACAAGAGCAGGTTCTCCCGACGCGGCAAGAAGGCCCAGAAGGCTGCTGCCGAGGCCGACCTCGACCTGCCCGACGCGACCTGATCCCCCGAACCTTCAGGCCCCCTCCGCCCGCGCCGATACTCCGACCGTGACGTTTCGCGACGCTGCCCGCACCCCGGTTCCACCGGGGGCGCCGGCCGGAGAGTGAGGGGAATCGTGCGCTACCTGATCACGGGAGGAGCCGGCTTCATCGGCTCCCATCTGACCGACGCTTACGTCCGGGACGGCCACGAGGTGACCATCCTCGACGACCTGTCCACCGGCAGCGACCAGAACATCCGCACGCATCTGGACGGGCGCACCGCGCGCCTGGTCACGGGGTCCGTCCTGGACTCCGCCCTGGTCCGGGAGCTCGTGGCCGAGGCCGACGCGGTCATCCACCTGGCGGCCACCGTGGGCGTCGAGCTCGTGGTGCGCGACCCGCTGCGGGCCATCGAGAACAACGTCGAGGGGACCCGCACGGTCCTGTCCGCGTGCAGCGAGCACCGGACGCGCGTGCTGCTCACCTCGACCTCCGAGATCTACGGGAAGAACACCTCCGATCGGCTGCACGAGGACGCCGACCGGATCATGGGCTCGCCGTCCAAGGCTCGGTGGGCCTACGCCACGTCCAAAGTGGTCGACGAGGTCCTCGCGTACGAGCACTGGCGCCAGCATGGAACGCCGACTGTGGTTGCGCGCCTGTTCAACTGCTCCGGGCCCCGGCAGACCGGGAGCTACGGGATGGTCATCCCCCGCTTCGTGCGCCAGGCCCTCCAGGGCGAGGACGTCACCGTGTACGGGGACGGCCTCCAGACGCGCTGCTTCTGCCACGTGGCCGACACGGTGGCCGGGCTGATGGGTCTGGTAGCACACTCGGAGGCGGTGGGACAGCCCTACAACATCGGCGGCTCGGGGGAGATCACCATGCGCGACCTGGCCGAGCGGGTCATCGAGCTGGCGGGGTCGAGCTCCCGGATCCGGTTCCTGACCTACGAGGAGGCCTACGAGCCGGGGTTCGAGGACATGCAGCGCCGGGTCCCGGACATCACCCGCGTCCACGAGCTGACCGGGTGGCAGCCCACCCGCTCGCTGGACGACATCATCGGCGACGTGGTGGCGGAGGAGCGCCAGCGCCTCCAGGCGTCCGTCCTGCCCAGGGCGTAACTCCGCTCAGGCCGGCGGGACGGGCACGGCGGGCGCCTCCGTCGATTCCAGGACGCCCTGGACCGACGCCAGAGCAGCCGACGCCACGGGCTGGGCGGCGCCCGCGATGGGGGTCTCCGTGGCCGAGCACAGCGCCTCGATGATGTCGGCGACGGCGTTGGCCAGCCGCACGCTCTGCTCCATCGAGTACACCCGCACCCCCCGCTGGAGCAGCACGTTGTAGAACTGGTCCAGCGCGGCCCGCTGGTCCCCCAGGAGGTTGGCCTCCGACACCTGGAGCGCCGACGCCAGCCGGGCCAGGGTCTCGATCGAGGGAAGCACGTGCCCGTTCTCGTACCGGGAGAGCCGGGCCTTGGGGATGCCGCTGCGCTCCTCCAGGGCCGACTGGGACAGCCCGGCGTGGAGCCGGACCTCTCGCAAGCGCTGACCGAAGCTGTGGTCCTCCCTCACGCGCCCCCCCGATAGCAGACCGACCCCGGCGAACCGCGCGAGTGTAACATTCCACTCCGACCGCTCCGGGGCGTTCCGGCTGCCCCCACCCAAACGGAAGGGGCCGGCGCGGGCCGGCCCATCTCCGCGGCGCTTCCGGATGGACTACTTGACGTCGACCGACGCCCCGGCGGCCTCGAGCTTCTCCTTGGCCGCGTCGGCCTGCTCCTTCGGGACCCGCTCCAGCACCGGCTTGGGAGCGCTGTCCACGAGGTCCTTGGCCTCTTTCAGGCCCAGGTTGGTGAGGGCCCGGACCTCCTTGATGACCTGGATCTTCTTGTCGCCGGCAGCCTGGAGGACGACGTCGAACTCCGTCTGCTCCTCCTCCTCCTCGGCGGCGGCGCCACCTCCTCCCGCGCCCGGTGCCGCGACCACCTGCGTGGCCATGGCGGCCTGGACACCGAACGCCTCCTCGAACCTACCGATGAACTCGGAGAGCTCCAGGAGGGTCATCTCCTTGAACTGGTCCAGCAGGTCCTCGGTGCTCATCTTCTTCGTGGCCACCGCTCGTCACTCCTTTCCTTCACCGGAGGCCTCCGCCTCCGGCTCGCTCTCACTGTTGGGCTCTTCGTCGCCGGCCCCCGCCTCTGCCTCCTCCGCTGCGGGTTCCGGCTCCGCCGCGGCGGACGCCTCGGGCTCCGCCGGTCCCGGCACCTTCTCCTTGTACGCCTCCAGGACCGACAGGAACCGGCTCTGGAGGGCCTGGAACATGTAGGCGGCCCGGGACATCTCCGACTTCGCCAGGCCGGCCAGGCGGGCCAGCAGCACCTCACGCGGCGGCGTGGTGGCCAGGGCCTGGGCCTGCTCGGCGGACAGCACCCGGCCCTCCATGTAGCCGCCCTTGATCGACATGGTGCGGTACCGCCGGATGGCCTCGACCAGGCTCTTGGCGGCGGCGATGGGGTCCCCGTCCACGAACGCGACCGCGGTCGGGCCCTCCAGGAACACTTCCAGCTCGGGGGTCCCAGCCTCGCCGGCGGCCCGCTTCATCAGCGTGTTCTTCACCACCGCGAACCGGGTTCCGGTCTGGCGGAGGGACCGACGGAGATCCGTCGCGTCCAGCACCGTCAGCCCCCGGAAGTCGGTGAGGAACACCGCCTGGGAGCCCTCGATTCGCTCGGTGAGCTCCCTGACCTTCTCGACCTTCTCCGTCTTCGGCATGTCGCCTTCCTCGTCCGGACGAACGGACAAACGAAAAACGCCCCCGCGACAGACAGGCGGAGGCGTCGGCCTCGTGCCTCGGCAGGTGCCCGGCTCGCGCCGGGATTACGCTTCCGCCCCTGCTGTCTGCGGCGCCACAAGCGTAGCGGTCCCATCCGAGAGTGTCACACCCCGGTGCTAAGGCTCCGGAACGGAATTACATGACTGTAGTTAGCCGGTGGCCCGACGGCGGAACGATCGTGTAGTTCCACTCACCGTGGAACCTGTGGCCCTTGATGCGCGGGCCGATCGCGGCCATCTCCTCGT
>JALYLZ010000043.1 GCA_030774015.1 Actinomycetota bacterium
ACGCCGAAGCCGACACCAACAGCTACCCCCGAGGGGTCAAGGTCAGCGACGAGGAGATGGCCGCGATCGGCCCGCGCATCAAGGGCCACAGGTTCCACGGTGAGTGGAACTACACGATCGTTCCGCCGTCGGGCCACCGGCTAACTACAGTCATGTAATTCCGTTCCGGAGCCTAACGCTCAGAGCAGGCCGCGCAGCAGGTCCACCAGTCCCCCGGGGCCGTCCACCGCGACGTCGGCAGCTTCCATCAGCGCGGGCGGAGTCTCCCGCCCCCGGACGGCCACCTTCACCACCGCGACCCCTTCGCGGCGGAGGCCATCCAGCGCCCGGAACGCCTCGAGGTCTGCCAGGTCGTCGCCGGCGAAGAGGGCAGCGGCCGCGTCGGCCTCTCGCACCAAGCGAACCACGGCCTCGCCCTTTCGAGAAGCGTTGCCCTGCACGAGCTCGAGGACCATCTTTCCTTCGATGAGGTCGAGCCCCTCGCCGCGAGCGATGTCCGCGAGCGAGCCCATCAGCGCCGCCCGAGCCGCCGCCGGGTCGGCTGCCAGCCGGTAGTGCACCGCGAGCGATTCACCCTTGTCCTCCACCCACACGCCTTCCAGGCCCCGCGCGGCCGCCGCGGCCCGTTCCCGGGCCCGCCGCGTGAGGGGTGCTTGGTCCACCAAGCGACCGTAATGGCCCGCATAGCGCACGCTTGGTACACCAAGCAGTCGCTGCAGATCTTCCGTCGGCCGCCCCGACACCATGGCCACCAGCAGGTACCGGGCCGCGAGATCCCCTAGGACCTCCCGCACCCCTTCCACCGGACGGGCCAGGTCCGGGTGCTCCACGATCTCCGACAGCGACCCGTCGAAGTCGAGCAGGATGGCCGTCCGATCGGGGTTGCGCCGGATCGCGGCCAGGGGATCCTCGGGTTCCCTCACCGCGACGCCACCACGTCGCGATACACGGCCTCGTAGCCGTCGGCCATGCCTCGGGGGTGAAACCGCGCCATCGCTTCGTCCCGGCACCGCCCGGCCGAGATCTCCCCGGTTCGGCGCACGGCGTCCGCCATCGCGTCCACCCCGGACGCGAGGAACCCGGTCTCCCCGTGGCACACGATCTCGGGCACCGCGCCCAGCGGCTCGGCCACCACGGGCGTACCGCTGGCCATGGCCTCGACCATCACCAGCCCGAACGCCTCGGGCTCCCGGACGGTGAACAGCAGCGCGCGAGCCCCCGCCACCAGCGACCGCTTGCGCTCGTTCGACACCTCGCCCAGGAACACCACGGCATCGCCGTCCACCCGCGGCTCCACGGCCCGGTGGAAGAACTCCGCATCCGCCGGGTGCATGCGGCCCGCGATCACCAGTGGCAGGTCCGCCTTCCGGGCCACGTCGATCGCGAGGTCCTGGCCCTTCTGAGCGCATACCCGGCCCAGGCACAGCAGGTAGCCGTCGTCGTCCTCCCGGAACGGGAACGACTCCACGTCCACGGCGTTGTGCACGCGAGCCCGCCAGGGAAGCTCGGGGGCCTCGTCCCGCTGGTGGTCGCTGACCGCGGTGAGGTACGTGTCCTCCCCGAACCGCCGGAGGAACGCACGCCGGTGCTGCTCGATCGGGAGGTGCACCGTGTGCACGACCGGTGCCGGGAGGGCGGCGGCGAACGCGGCCCCCAGAAGGTCGGTGTGGTCGTGCACGAGGTCGAACCCCTCGCCGGCGGCATGCGCGGCGACGATGGTGCGATACGCCCAGCCGACGTGGGTGGCGTCGGGCTCGACCTCCCCCAGCCGGTCGGTGGGCGCCACCTCGTAGGCGAACCGCAACGTGGCGCCGGTCGTGGAGTCGCCGGACGCGAACAGCGTCACGTCGTGACCGCGGTCCACCAGCTCCTCCACCAGCAGGCTCACCACGACCTCGACCCCGCCGTATCCCTTCGGCGGCACGGCGACCCACACCGGCGCGACGACCCCGATGCGCATCGCGACCACCCTACTGTGGTGGGTCGATGGAGGATCGGGCCGCCGGCAGGCTCAAACTGATGAGACGCCCGGCGCCAGCCGTCAGGCTCAGCTGATGGGGTTGGCGGCGGCGTAGTCCGAGCCCAGCACGATGGCGAGCTCCACGGTCTGGGGGACGTCGAGCGTCTTCGGGGGCAGGTGCTTGATGTGGCCCTCCTTCAGGAACTTCTCCTTCAGGTGCTGTGCGTCCACCTTGCCCTGCGCGTCCCGGTAGTAGATCAGCGTGATCTGCGAGTTCGGGAAGTTCCCGACCACCGGCACCACGTACCCACCGTTCTTCTGGAGCTGGTCCGCCGTCACGCCCGCCAGCCCCGCCACGCTGGTCGCGTTGAACACGGCGATCTTCACGCCCTGCTGGCGCGGGGTGAGCTGGGGAGTGGGGCTCGAGCTCTGCGAGCCGGTGGGCGTGGGCCCGGTGGGCGACTGCGTGGGCGAGTGCGACGGCACGGGAACGGTCTCACCGAAGGTCGGGAACCCCTTCGAGATGACCACCGCACCGATCACGACGGCGGCCACCAGGATGGCGACCCTCACCGCGCCGTGACCCACGGCCCTCCGTTCCTGGAACAGCTCACGCTTCTCGGCTCCCTCGACTCAGGACGCGGGCCCGAAAGCCCGGCCCGCGTGCCCCGGGCGGGCCACGGCGGCATCGATCCTACCGCTCCAGCCCCAGTTGTCGCGCGAATCGCTTCCTCCGCCTGGCCTCCCGGAGCCGCCGGAGGCGCCGCACCAGCATGGGGTCGTACGCCAGGGCGTCGGGCCGGTCGATCAGGCCGTTCAGGATCTGGTGGTACCGGGCCGCCGAGAGCTGGAACCGCTCCCGGATGGCCCGCTCCTTGGGCCCCGGGTACTTCCACCAGTTGCGCTCGAAGTCGAGGATGGCTTTGGACCGTTCGTCCAGCTCGCCGAGGCTGGAAAGCCCGCCCCCGGCGGGGTGATGGCGGTATGGGGTGCTCATGAGGCGACGCTAGCACGGCCAAGGGGCGGTGCAAGCATCCGCAGCTAGTCTGGGCCAGACTAGCCCGTTAGGGGAACAGTCCCCGGGTCGTGTGCGCCTCCGCCACGCGAGCGACACCCAGCATGGTGGCGGCGGTCCGCATCGGCACCTTCCGCTCGGCGGACAGGGCCAGGACGTCGACGTAGGCCCGTTCCATGATGGAGCGGAGCTTCACGTTCACCTCGTCCTCGTCCCAGAAATAGGCCTGGAGGTCCTGGACCCACTCGAAGTACGACACCGTGACGCCGCCAGAGTTGGCGAGGATGTCGGGGACGACCAGGATGCCCCGTTCCTCGAAGATGAGATCAGCCTCCGGCGTGGTGGGTCCGTTCGCGGCCTCGATGATGACTTCGGCCCGGACCCGGTCGGCGTTGTCCCCGGTCAGCTGGCTCTCCAGCGCGGCCGGGATCAACACGTCGCAGTCCACCGTCAGCAGGTCCTCGTTCGTGATGGCCTCACCGTCCTCGAACCCGGCCACCGTCCCCGTCTCGGCCCGGTACGCCGCGAGAGCCTCCGCCGAGATGCCTTTGGGGTTGTACACGCCGCCGTGCACGTCGGACACCGCCACCACGATGCAGCCCAGCTGCTCCAGCAGGCGGACGGCAGGAGCGCCCACCTTCCCGTAGCCCTGGATGGCCACCGTGGTCTCGTCCACCTTCATGCCCCGGTGCTTGAGCGTGGCCTCGGTGATGTACATGACGCCGCGGGCGGTGGCGTCTCCCCGGCCCCGCGAGCCCCCCACCGAGATCGGCTTGCCGGTGACGACGCCGAGCGCGGAGTGCCCGACGTTCATGGAGTACGTGTCCATGATCCACGCCATGATCTGTTCGTCGGTTCCCATGTCCGGGGCCGGCACGTCGCGGTCGGGCCCGATGAGGGGCAGGATCTCCGACGCGTACCGCCGGGTGAGTCGCTCGAGCTCGGTGGTCGACAGCTCCTTCGGATCGACCACGACGCCGCCCTTCGCTCCCCCGTAGGGGATGCTCACGATGGCGCACTTCCAGGTCATCCACATGGCCAGCGCCTTCACCTCGTCGAGGGTCACGCTGGGGTGGTAGCGGATGCCGCCCTTCGAGGGGCCGCGGGAGGTGTTGTGGTGGACGCGGTATCCCGTGAACACGGCAACGCTTCCGTCGTCGCGGTGGATGGGGATGGCCACGGTGAGGATGCGCTTGGGGTTGCGCAGGATCTCGTGGACGCCCGGATCGAGGTCGAGCATGTCGGCGGCCTGCTGCAGCTGCGACAGGGCCGCGTCCCAGGGCGATGTCGTGGTCACGCCGGCTCCTTGGACGGGGATGGTACGCGGGCCGAGTCTAGCGCGGGACGTGTCGGACCCGGTTCCTATACTCGCTGCGATGCGGACTGGACACGCGGATCTGCCGCTGCACGGCGGACGGGCTCCCCGGTGGCTGTTCGAGCGGATGGTCGCGCTGGCCCGGGAGATCTCCCTGGCCGTGGTCACCGAGGAGGGCTCGCCGGGGCTCCTGCGCCGGCTGTCGGATCCGGTGTGGTTCCAGGCGTTCGGGTGCGTGCTGGGGTTCGACTGGCACTCGAGCGGGGTCACCACCACGGCGTGCGGCGCGCTGAAGGAGGGGCTCCGAGGGCTGGAGGCCGATACCGGCTTGGTGGTGGCCGGCGGGAAGGGACGCGCCTCGCGCCGAACCCCGCAGGAGATCGAGTCGGCGTGCGAGCGGAGCGGCCGGGACGCCGCACCGCTCGTCGCGGCGAGCCGGCTGTCCGCGAAGGTCGATTCCTCGGCCGTGCAGGACGGGTTCCAGGTGTATCACCACACCTTCCTGTTCTCGACGGATGGCGCCTGGGCGGTGGTGCAGCAGGGGATGAACGAAGCCACCGGGCGGGCCCGGCGGTACCACTGGCTGACCCCGCCCCGGTTCGACGCGGACCCGCACGCCGCGGTGGCCGGCGCCGGCGGGCAGGAGGTCCTGAACCTGGTGGCGGGGGAGGCGGAGGAGAACCGCGGCGTCTCCGTGCAGCTGGCTCGAGAGGGCCCGGAGCCGGTGGTGCGGGAGATCGAGCGGATGCGGTCGCTGTCGATGCCGCACCGGCACGAGGTCCGGCTGTCGGACCTGCATCCCGACCGGCTCCGGCGGGTGTTGCTGGCCGCGTACGAGTCGCAGCCGGAGGACTACACGGCGCTGCTGGCCGTGCCCGGGGTCGGCGCGAAAGGGCTGCGGGCGCTGGCGCTGGTGGCGGAGCTCACCTACGGCGAACCGGCCTCGGTGCGGGACCCCGTCTCGTACGCGTGGGCCCACGGCGGGAAGGACGGCACGCCGTTTCCGGTGGACCGGGCCACCTACGACGCCACCATCGAGTCGGTGCGCCGGGCCGTGCAGGACGCGCGGGCCGGTCGCACGGAGAAGGTCGCCGCGCTCCGGCGACTGGCCGGCTTGGAGCGGGAGGGCCGGGCCGCCGCCGGGAGCTGAGGAGCCGGCGTGCTACGGGCCGGCCATCTACGAGCCGGCGTGCACGGTTCCCAGGTGCAGGTTCACGCCGAACAGCACCAGGGGCCACAGCAGGATCGCCAGGACAGCCGACGCGATGGACTTGATGTCGCCGAGGTGGCTCAGGTAGTGGTGGGTCGACGCCACCACCAGGCCCACCACGAGATAGACGATTCCCAGCAAGGTCCGCATGGTCCGAGCTCCTCGGAAGAGGTCGCGAGCCGCCCGCCGGCCGGCTCCGTGGCTTCGATTGGTTGCCTTCCTGACCTACCCGCGCAGGGAGGTGCGGAAACTCCGGCTACCCGCCATGGCGTGCGGCTGGGCCACCTGGAGCCCCAGCGCGGCCAGCATGTCCTGGTAGCACATCGGAGCCGGGCAGTCCGGCTCGCCGCAGAACGAGCAGTCCTCCATCTCGCGGTGGCAGCGCTGGCAGGCGCACCCGCCGTCGGCGAGCTCACGCTCCGGCATCCTCGTCCTCCTCGTGGTGGTGCATGGCCTGGTGGAACTCGAGGGCGGCCCGCTCGGCGTCCTCGCGCCGGAGCACCCCACCAGCCGGCCGTCGGACGTGGTAACCGGGGAGCTCTCCAGGTTGTGCTCGAGCATGACTTCGGCCATCTCCAGGATGTGCACGTGCGGGCGGAACGTGGAGGGTCCCGGACGCATGGACTGCTCCACGGTCTGGGCCGCCGTGGCCTCGAGCTCCTTGGCCCGGAGCAGCCCGAGCACCACGCGCTCCTCGTTCACCACCACACACGTGTCCCAGCCGGCTTCGTGCACGCGGGCCCGAACCTCGCCGACGGGCTCGTCCAGGCGGCACGTGGGGACGTCCTCCCGGGCGACTCCGCCTGCCGTGGGCAACCCCGCGAAGCTTCCCTCGATGGGAAGCCCCGCGGCCAGCCAGTCGAGCTTGCCCGCCGGGTACTCGTACACCTCACCGAACCCGAGGCTCTCGAGCCGCCACGCGGCTCGTGGGCTGATGTCTCAGGCCGAGTCCCAGCAGTACACGATGACCGGACGGCTGGGGTCGAGCACCTCCCTGGCCTGCTCGATCCGGCGGAGCGGAACGCTCACGGCGCCCGGGAGGTGCTGCTCCTCGTACTCCTCGCGGGGCAGGACCTCCACCAGCTGGGCGCCCCCGTCCACCAGCCGCTGGAGCTCGTGGCGGTCGATGGTGCGGGGCATCGGGTCCTCCTGGTCGGCCGCGGACTGTGGGCTGCGTGCTGCGTGCGCGGAGCTGCCCTCACCGTACCGCGACTATGGTGGGGCCGTGGCAGAGCGGGAGGTGCGGATCCCCGTGGGAGGCGCGACGCTCGGGGGCAACCTCGCCCTTCCTTCGAGCCCGATCGGGCTCGTCGTGTTCGCGCACGGGACCGGCAGCAGCAGGTTCAGTCCGAGGAACCGGTTCGTGGCGGAAGCGTTGCAGGGCAACGGCTTCGGCACGCTGCTGATGGACCTGCTGACGGCGGACGAGGAATCCGTGGACGTGCGTACCGCGCACCTGCGGTTCGACATCGGGCTGCTGGCGAGCCGACTCGTGGCGGCGGTCGACTGGCTGGGCGGACGGGAGGAATCGGCGGCCCTTCCGCTGGGGGCGTTCGGCGCGAGCACCGGCGCAGCGGCGGCGCTGGTCGCCGCGGCCCGGCGCCCCGACGCGGTCCGTGCCGTGGTGTCGCGTGGCGGCCGCCCCGACCTGGCCGGTGACGACCTGGAACGGGTCCGCGCGCCGACCCTGCTGATCGTGGGCGGGGCCGACCGTGTCGTCATCGGGCTCAACGAGGAAGCCCGCGAGCGGCTCCGGGCCGGCACCGAGGTACACCTGGAGATCGTGCCCGGCGCGACCCACCTGTTCGAGGAGCCGGGCGCGTTGGAGGAGGTGGCCGACCTGGCCGGCCGGTGGTTCCTCCGCCATCTCGCCGGCCGCGACTAGCGCTCCTGCTCGCGGATCCGGGCCAGGCGCCTCCGGGGTTCCGCCAGGGAACGAGCCTGCCGGCGGGCGTCGCGCCACGGGTCCGGGTCGAGGTGCTCGAACACCGAACGGATGGTGAAGCGACCGGGGAGGAGCTTCGGGTCCTCCAGCTCGTCCCACGGGATGGGCGTGGCCACCGGGGCACCCGGGCGGGGACGCACCGCGAACGGGGGCACCGCTGTCTGGGCGTACGCGTTCCGGCCCACGTCGAGGAACAGCCTCCCGTCCCGCTTGGCCTTGCGCGTCTCCGTGGTCAGGCGCTCGGGCTCCCTTCGAGCCAGCTCCGCCGCCGCGTCGCGGGCGAACGAACGCACCGCCTCGAAGGGCTCCTTCCGGTCGAGCGGCACCATCACGTGCAGCCCCTTCCCGCCGGAGGTCTTCAGGAACGCCGGGAGGCCGAGCTCGTCGAGGAGGGTCCGCACCGAACGCGCCGCAGCCCGTGCCGCCTCGAACTCGTCGCCGGGGGGGTCGAGGTCGAAGATGAGCTGGTCGGGATGCTCGGGCCGGTCGGCTCGGCTGAGCCAGGCGTGGGGGGTGATGACGGCCTGGTTGGCGAGGTACGCGAGGGTGGCGGCGTTCTCGCACACGACGTGATCGAGCCTCCCGCCCTCCTTGCGAACGTTGACCCGGCGGACCCACGCGGGGAAGTAGGTGGGGACGTTCTGCTGGAACACCCGATGGCCGTCGATCCCCTCGGGGAAGCGCTCCAGGGACAGCGGGCGGCCGCTGATGAGGGGCACCATCCGCTCCGCGATCGCGGCGTAGTACTCGATGAGGTCGCCCTTCGTGATGCCATCCCCGGGGAACAGCACCTTGGTCCGGTTGGAGACCTCGATCGTGTAGCGGCCGAACCGCACGCGGTCGCCGCTCACGATGCCTCGGCGGCCAGGTCCTCGATCCGCTTCCCCGACAGGACGGACTCGGGCTGGGTCGTCACCGGGTTGCGCCGGGCGTCGGCCGCCTCGTCCCTCATCTTCACCAGCAGCCACTTCTGGCGCCCGCCGGAGGCCGGGCCGGTCCGGGTGAGGGCGTAGCCGCCCTTCAGCTTGGTCCCTTCGAGCCACACGGCCACGTGGCCCGCTTCGACAGCTTCCTCCACCAGCACCGGCCGGCCGTCGCGCTCGGTGAGGTTCCGGTACGTGCCCGTGTCCCACACGATGACGGGGCCCGCTCCGTACAGCCCCTCCGGGATGACGCCCTCGAAGCTCGCATAGGCCAGCGGATGGTCCTCGGTGGGCATGGCCAGGCGCTTCTCGCGAGGATCGGTGGAAGGGCCCTTGGGGACGGCCCACGACTTCAGCACGCCGCCCGCCTCCAGCCGGAAGTCGTAATGCAGTGCGGTGGCGTCGTGTTTCTGGATGACGAAGATGGGCTCCCGGCGCCGGCGCCCGCGCGTCGAGCGCGCCGAACGCGCCGAGTCTCGCCGGCCGGACCCGGAGGGCTCGGGCGTGCGGGCGAGGTCCCGTTTGCGACGGTAGGTCTCCAGCGAGTCCCGCTTCTTCAGCATCGTCACAGTGAACCTTCCCGCCGGGCCCGGGTCGAGAACGCGCCGCCGCGGGATAATCGGCCGACCCGTCGGAGGATCCCGTCGTGAGGAAACGAGCCCGAATCGTCGTCGACACCATGCTGCCCGCGCACGCGCACCCCCGGCTGCCCGGGGCGGAGGGCGCGCGCGTCCCGGAGTTCCTGGACGAGTACGAGCGCTCGGCGACCCCGCTGCTCCGGCTGGGGCTGCGCGCTGGGATGTTCACCGCCGTCTGGATCGCGCCGGTGCTGATCGGCCGCCTCCCACCGATCACACTGTACGGACGCCGGACCAGGGAGCGGGCACTGGAGGCGCTGGCCAGGACCCGGGTGTACCCGCTTCGGGCCGCGTTCGGAGGACTGAAGCTGGTGGTCTCCTTCGGCTACGGGGTGGACCCGGAGGTCCGGCGAGCCATCGGCTACCCGGTTCCCCAGGAGGCATCCGGCCGGTGATCGTGGACGGCGCGACGCAGGATCGGCCGGTGGACGAGGCCTTCGATCACGTCGTCGTGGGCTCGGGAGCGGCCGGAGCGACGGCTGCGCTGGTGCTGGCGGAATCGGGGGCCTCCGTGGCGGTGGTCGAGGAAGGGCCCGCGGTCAGAACCGAGCAGTTCGTGGATCGGGGGTACGACACGCTCCGCACGCTGTATCGCGACATGGGGGGGCAGCTCGCGCGGGGCCGGGCCGCCATCCCGGTGCTCCAGGGGCGGTGCCTGGGTGGAAGCACGGTCGTCAACTCCGCGATCATGTGGCGGCTGCCCGAGGACGTGTGGGCGGGCTGGCGCGACGACTTCGGGCTGGGCGACGCCGTGCCGTTCGGGGAGCTGGACGGGCATTGCGACCGGATCGAACGCAACCTGTCCGTGGCGGCCACCGACGAGGGCGTGTGGGGCGGGAACAACCGGCTGATGGCCGTGGCCGGGACGGCGCTGGGCGTTCGCGCGTCCCCGATGCGCCGGGCCGTGGTGGGCTGCCGCGGCAGCGCCCGGTGCCAGAGCGGGTGCCCGCACGGCGCGAAGCAGAGCATGGCCCTGACCTACCTCCCCCGGGCCGAGCGGCAGGGCGCCGTCCTGTTCGTCGGCGCACGGGCGGACCGGGCCCTCATGAGCGGCGACCGCGCCGTCGGGGTGTCCGGCCGGTTCTCCGCCGGAGGAACGTTCCTGCTCCGGGCCAGGCGGTCGGTCGTGGTCGCCGGGTCCGCGACCCAGACGCCGGGCCTGCTCCAGCGGAGCGGGGTGCAGTCCCTGCATCTCGGGGCGCACTTCCAGGGGCACCCGGGAGCGTCGATCGTCGGCCTGTTCGACCAGCCGGTCGGCCTGTGGCGAGGCGCCACCCAGGGGTTCGAATCGGACCAGCACCGGATCGACGGCCGGTTCAAGGTCGAGAGCGTGGCCCTGATGCCGGAGCTGCTGATCGCGACCCTTCCAGGGGTGGGCGCCCGGTGGCTGGAGGCCATCGGCCGGGCCGGACACATGGCGATGTGGGCGGTGGACATGCGAGCGTACGCGGAGGGGCGGATCGATGCGCGCCGGGGCAAGCCGCGGATCCGCTTCGACCTGGAGCGGCGCGACGTGGCGAACCTCCGCGGGGGGCTGGCGTTCACCGCGGAGATGATGTTCGCGGCGGGGGCGCGCGGGGTGATGCCGCTGGTCCACGGCCTGCCCGAGGTGATCGAGCGGCCGGACGACGCGCGGCTACTGCGGGAGGGGCCGGAAGACGCGCGAGCGTATTCGATGGCGCTCACCCATCTGTTCGGGACCGCGCGGATGAGCGTGCGGCCCGGGGACGGCGTGGTCGGGCCGGACTTCGCCGTGCACGGGACCCGCAACCTGTACGTGGTCGACTCCTCGGTGTTCCCGACCAACACCGGCGTGAACCCGCAGCTGTCGATCATGGGGATGGCGATGCTCGCCGCCACGAGGATGGTGGAGGGACAGCGTGGCTGACGTGACGTTCGAAGGACTGGCCCGCAGCTCGATCCGCGAGCTGGAACCGGTTCTGCGGGAAGGGGCGGCGCCGGACGCCGCCTCGCTCACCGGCTCCGAGTGGCGGGGGTTCAACGTGGGACTGAAGATGCGCCTGCTCGGCGCGCAGAAGTTCCGCAAGGGGTTCTTCGCGGGCCCCGACGGGATCGAGGGCTACAACACGCCGGTTCGCCAGGGCGGCAAGGGCGGACCCGGCGGCCGGGGCGTTCCGGGCGGGCCGTGGACCCCGAAGCCTTCGCCGGAGCGACCGAAGCGGTTCGGGTTCTTCCTGGTCAAGCCGGTGGCCCCGGGGGGCAGGGACAGCCGGTACCCGAAGGCGCTGCTGCTCGACTACGGGGCGAGCCCCAGGAACCCTCCCCGGTCGCCGACCCGCCCCATCCGCGACTATCTGGTGCAGCCCGACCCGGGGAACCCCGACCTCATGCTGGGGAAGGGATACATGGCCCTCGGCGGGCTGCGGCTGTTCCCGCAGTTCTTCGTGATCGAGCGTCTCGACGACGCGGCCTGGACCCCCTGAAACGAGCCCGTCGCCGCCGGGAGGACACTGCACGCGTGCTGCTGGAGGAGATCGCCCGCACGTCCGCCGAGGTCGCCGCCACGGCCGCACGGCTGGGCAAGATCGGGCGGCTGGCCTCCGTGCTCCTGAGCCTCCGCCCGGAGGAGGTCCCCGTGGCGGTGGCCTACCTCTCGGGCGAGCTGCCCCAGGGGACAATCGGGGTGGGATGGGCGTCGCTTCGTGAGCTGCCCCCCGCCGCCGCCTCCCCGTCGCTCACCCTTCTCGACGTCCACGGCGCGTTCGACCGGCTCAAGGCGGCGACGGGCCCGGGCTCCCAGGCCGTACGCCGCCACGAGATCGCGGACCTGTTCGGTCGGGCCACCGAGGAAGAGCGGCGGTTCCTGTTCGGCCTGCTGTCGGGGGAGCTCCGCCAGGGCGCGCTGGAGGGCGTGATGGTGGAGGCGGTGGGCCGAGCGGCCGAGGTGCCGGCCGCGGAGGTCCGTCGGGCGGCGATGCTGGCGGGCGACCTGGGGGCGGTGGCCGCGGCGGCCATCGCGGACGGCCGGGCGGGGCTCGGGGCTTTTCGGCTGACGGTGCTGCGGCCGGTCCAGCCCATGCTGGCCCAGACGGCCGAGGACGTCGGCCAGGCCCTGGAGCGAATCCGGCCCGCGGCCGTGGAGTGGAAGCTCGACGGCGCTCGGATCCAGGTCCACCGCCTGGGAACGGAGGTGCGGGCCTTCACCAGGAACCTGGCCGACGCCACCGACCGCGTTCCCGAGGTGGTGGCGGCGGTCGGCGCGCTCCCGGCGGAGGCGCTGGTGCTGGACGGCGAGGCCATCGCGCTCCGGGCGGACGGCCGGCCGCATCCGTTCCAGGTGACCATGAGCCGGTTCGGGAGCCGGCTGGAGGTGGAGCAGCTCCGGGCCGCGACGCCGCTGTCGGCGTTCTTCTTCGACTGCCTGCACGTGGACGGCGACGACCTCATCGACCGCCCCACCTCCGAGCGGGTGGCGGCGCTCGCGGAGCGGCTTCCCGACGGGTTGCGGGTGCCGCGGGTCGTGGTGAAGGACACGGCGGAGGGAACGGCGGAGGGCGAGGCGTTCCTGGAGGCCGCGCTGGGGCGAGGCCACGAGGGGGTCATGGTGAAGGCGCTGGACGCGCCGTACGAGGCGGGCCGGCGGGGGTCGACGTGGCTGAAGGTGAAGCGGGCCCACACGCTGGACCTGGTGGTGCTGGCCGCGGAGTGGGGACACGGCCGCCGGCAGGGGTGGCTGTCGAACCTGCACCTGGGGGCCCGCGACCCGTCGACGGGCGGGTTCATCATGCTGGGCAAGACGTTCAAGGGCATGACCGACCAGATGCTGGCCTGGCAGACCGACCGGTTCCTGGAGCTCGAGACCGGCCGGGATGCCCACACGGTGTACGTGCGGCCGGAGCTCGTGGTGGAGGTGGCGTTCGACGGCCTCCAGGCCAGCACCCGCTACCCCGGGGGGCTGGCGCTGCGGTTCGCCCGGGTCAAGGGGTACCGGCCCGACAAGGGCCCGGCAGACGCCGACACCATCGAAACGGTCCGGGCGATTCACGGCGGCGGTGGCCGTGGCGGTGGCGGTGGCGGTGGCGGTGGCGTCGAACGGTGATCCGCGGCTGCCTTTGGAGCGGCCGTTTGTGGGTAAGGCTCGGACCGGAGGTGACGGGTTCGCCAGGAGCATGGTGCGGGTGATCAGGGCGGCCCGGGCCGGCGCCCGGCTGACCGCTACGTCATACTCGCGTCGCCGCCGCGAACGATCTGGCGTCGGCACCCCTTCAGGGAGGAGGGAAGGAAACCATGGAGGCGACTTTCCACGTCACGGTCGGCGACGTGCTGATCTACATCCTGGCCGGCATCGTGATCGGGTTCCTGGCCCGGCTGCTCGTTCCCGGCAGGCAAAACATGAGCTTCGTGGCGACGGTCGTGCTCGGCATCGTGTCCGCGATCATCGGCGGCCTGGCCTGGAATGCGATCTTCCCCAGCAACGACGGCGTCGCGTGGATCGGATCGATCATCGTCGCGATCGTGCTGGTGACGCTCTACTCGAGGCTCGCCATCAGTCGCGGGACGCCGGGCACCCGGAGCAGACGCGCCCGCTGACCGGACCTTCTCTCGAGCTGGCGGTCGGATTCGAACCGACGACCTAGCGATTACAAGTCGCTTGCGCTACCGGACTGCGCCACGCCAGCGTTCCCGTCGCGGACCCCCTGTCGTCGAGCCCGCGCCCCGCGCTTCGGGCCTAGGATAGCCCCCGTTCTCGCGCTCGAAAGGGGTTCGCTGTGGAGGTCTTCGTGTCGATCGACATGGAGGGCATCGCCGGGATCGCGCACATCCGGCAGGTCATGCGGGGCACGGACGACTACCCGCGGTCGCGCGAGCTGATGACCGAGGAGGCCAACGCCACCGTGGCCGGGGCCTTCGAGGGCGGCGCCACCCGCGTGGTGGTCAACGACTCGCACGGGGACATGACCAACCTGCTCCCCGAGCTCATGGACGACCGGGCGGAGCTCACGCTCGGATCGCCCAAGGTGCCGCACAGCATGATGACCGGCATCGGGGCGAACTTCGGGTGCGCGCTGTTCATCGGGTTCCACGCCGGCGCGGGGACGGAGGCCGCCATCCTCGACCACACCTACTCGGGCCGGCTGCTCTACGAGGTCCGGGTCAACGGCGAGCCCTGGAACGAGACCGACCTCAACGCCGCCCTGGCCGGGCTGTACGGCGTCCCGGTCGCGCTGGTGGCGGGGGACGACAAGTGCTGCGAGCAGGCGGGGAAACGCCTCCCGGGCATTCGGACCGTCGTGGTCAAGCAGGCCAGCGGACGCCACGTCGCGACGAGCCTGTCCCCGGCCGCGGCACGGGCCCAGATCCGCGAGGCCGCCGCGGAGGCCGTCCGCGGCGCCGGCTCGCTGGAGCCGGGAACGGAGCGGGTGGGGCCGAGGACCGTTCGGTTCCGGACGGACGACTTCGCCGAGGCGTTCCGGTGCCTGCTGGCGTGGACGTACCTCGGGGCGCACGAGCCCCCGCAGTACCGGGTGAACTGAACCCTCGCTACCGGGTTGGAAGTGGCCTCGAGGGGAGGACGTAGCCGAACAGGGCCGCGGCCAGTGACGCCGCCGCGTTCAGCGAGGACACCCGCCCCCGCATGGGCACGCGCACCAGCTGGTCGCACGCCTCCCTGACCAGGCGGGACATCCCCTCGCCCTCGGACCCCACCACCAGCGCGATCCGGCCGGGCGGGCACGGCTCGTCGTGGATCGACGCCGGAGCGTCCTCGTCCAGGCCCACCACCGTGAAGGCAGCCTCGTCGGCCAGCCACCGCAGGGTCCGGGTCAGGTTCACCACGCGGGCATAGGGAAGGTGCAGGAGCGCGCCGGCCGACGCGCGGACGGCCGCGGCCGTCACGGGGGCGGACCGGCGCTCCCTGGTCACCAGGAGGTCGACCCCGGCCGCCTCCGCGGTGCGCGCGGCCGCTCCCAGGTTCTGGGGATCGGTGACCCCGTCCAGCACCACGACGACCGCGTCGGGACCGAACGCCAGCCGCCGGAGGTCCCGGTCCGTGAGCGGACGGGGCGGCGTGACCCTGGCCGCCACGCCCTGGTGGTCCGGGGCGATGCCGTCCAGGTCCGATCTCGGGACCTCGCGGAGTGGGAGCCCCGACGCCGCGGCGGCTTCCACCAGCCCCAGAAGGCCGGGCGTCTGCCGGGACCCCGCCGCGACGAGAATTTCCCGAGCCCGGCCCGCCCGAACCGCCTCGGTGACGGCCCGGCGGCCGGCGATCCAGATTCCCTCTGGCGAGCCGCGAGGTGGGCCGAGGCGCCTGGCGCGTCGCGGCGCCGGGGACGCTGCGCGATGGTCCCGGCGCGGCGAGTCCTTCACCGCGGCGCCAGCACGGCGAGGGCGAGACACGCGGCCCCGTCCCCGGTGAGGCCGAGCCCCTCCGGCCGGTGCGCCTTCACGGATACCCTGGTCGGGTCCTCGATGCCCAGGGCGGCCCCCAGGTTCCGCCGGAGGTCGTCGCGGCGAGGCGCCAGCGCCGGCCGCTCCGCGATCAGCGTGAGGTCGCAGGAAGAGGGCTCCAGGCCCTGCGCCCGGACCAGGGCGACCGTCCGCGCCAGGAGGTCCAGGCCGCCCATGCCCTCGTACCGGGGATCGGTGTCCGGGAAATGCTGCCCGATGTCGCCGAGGCCCGCCGCGCCGAGCAGGGCGTCCGCCAGAGCGTGGCAGACCACGTCGGCGTCGGAGTGGCCGGCCAGGCCGGGCTCCCCTGGGAAGGACACCCCGCCGAGCCACAGGGGCCGGCTCGGGTCCCGGGGGTGCGAGTCGAAGCCGAGGCCGAACCGAAGCTCAGCCACGGGTTCGGATGGATCCGGTCGCTTCCGGGGTCGCGGCCGGAGAAGGCGGCGACGGGGAGGACCCCGCGTCCGCGCGCGAGAGCAGGGCGTCGGCGCGGGCCAGGTCCTCCGGCGTCGTGATCTTGAAGTTCTCGCGCTCGCCGGGGATGGCCCGGACGGTGTAGCCGGCCCACTCCACCGCCGCCGCATCGTCGGTGAACTCGAGCCCCTCCGCCTCGGCCCGGCGGTGGGCGTCACGGAGCGCGGCGGCCCGGAACCCCTGCGGGGTCTGGGCCAGCCCCAGCTCGTCGCGGGACTCCGTCGCCACCACCCGTCCGTCGCGGATCCGCTTGACGGTGTCCGGCACGGCGATCACCGGGACCACGCCATCGGCATCCACCAGCGCCGCCAGGACCGCCCGGAACAGACCGGGCGAGGCCAGACAGCGGGCCGCGTCGTGGACCAGCACAGCTGTCGTGTCGACGGGAACGGCGGCGAGGGCCAGCCGGACCGACTCGTGCCGGGAGCGCCCTCCGGCCACCACGGCCACCGGCTTGGAAGCGGGCACCTCGGCGGCAGCCTGCACCTCCCATCCGGCCGGCACCGCCACCACCAGCGAGCCAACCTCGGGACACGCCGCGGCGGCCTCGGCGGCGACGGCCAGGATCGAGCGCCCGCCCACCGTCACGAAGCCCTTCGGTGTTCCGTGCCCCAGACGGTCTCCCGACCCGGCCGCGAGCACCACGGCGACCGCGCCGCCAACGCTGAGCCCGGCCTCGGCGCCGCCGCTCACGCGGAGCCGAGCCCCGAGGCCGGCTGCTCCCCATCCTCGGCCGTGTTCGCCGCCCCCGCCTGATCGGACCGTTGATCCGTGAGCGTGGCGAACACCATCCGCCCGGTCGTGGTCTGGAGGACGTTGGTCACCGTGACCGCCACGTCGGAACCCACCAGCTGCCGGGCTCCTTCCACCACCACCATGGTCCCGTCGTCGAGATGGCCGACCCCCTGGCCGTGCTCGCGGCCCTCCCGGGTCAGGTGCACGGACAGCTCCTCGCCCGGCAGGAACGGCACCCGGAACCCCGCGGCCAGGGCGTTGATGGACCGAACGGGGACCGACAGGGCTTCGGCCACCTTGGCGAGGTTCGCGTCGGCGGTGACCACGGCCCCGCCCCGGTCCCGGGCCAGCCGAACCAGCCCCGCGTCCACGTCGCCCATCGCCTCCTCCTCGACCAGCAGCACCTCCACCGTGGGGTCGTGCTGGAGCTGGGCCACGACGTCGAGCCCTCGCCGTCCCCGCGTCCGGCGACGGGGGTCGGATGAATCGGCGATCCGCTGGAGCTCCCCCAGCACCCCTTGCGGCACCAGGAGCACACCGCTCACGAACCCCGTGCGCACCAGCTCAAGGATCCGCCCGTCGATGAGGGCACTGGTGTCCATCACGCTGACCTCGCTCCGGCCCACCCCGGCGGCCCGGGGCTTCAGCCCGATCAGCGAGAACAGCTCCTCGCGCTTGGCCCGGCCGATCCGGTAGCCGAGGTACGGGAAGGTGAGGTAGACGAACACCACGGCCGGCCACGCCGCCGCCGCGGGCAGCTTGAACAGCGGGATGCTCAGCAGCAGGGAGATGACCAGCCCGACCATGAGGCCGGCCACGCCCGCGGCGATCTCCGCGGCGGAGGCCCTGCGGAACTCCTGCTCCACGGCGGACACGGCGGTTGCGGTCTGGCGGCCGAACACGCCGCCGGCGACATAGCCGGTGGCCGAACCGAGGACGATCCCGAGGACGGTGTTGCCGGTGGCCTGGGACCCCACGTTCGTGGCTACCTCGTAGCCGCCGATGGCGAACAGGACCACGAAGATGAACCGGACGAACTCGACGAGCCGTCCGCGGGGGACCGGCTTCCTCGTTCGGGGCTCGCTCACGACTCCACCGTGCCGCAGCCGCCAGCCGGGTTCAAGTCCCTCCTGCGGGTTCTCCCCGAGTGGCTGGAGCCGGCTGGAGCGCTGGCTAGTGCGCCTCGTCGAGGACGCGGTCGATCATGCCCTCCGCTTCGGCTTCCGTGGACCCCACGGCGAAGACCAACTCGGAGACCAGGATCTGGCGCGCCTTCGCGAGCATCCGCTTCTCGCCCGCCGACAGCCCCTTGGACCGCTCGCGGATGGAGAGGTTCTTGACCACCTCGGCGACCTGGTACGGATCGCCCGAGTGCAACTTCTCCATGTTGTTCTTGAAGCGGCGGCTCCAGTTGGTCGCCATCTTCGACTCGTCCTCGCGCAGGACGTCGAGCACCTTCTTGACCTCTTGCTTGCTGACGACCTGCCTCAGCCCGACGTCCTTGGTGTTGTCCACGGGAACCATGAGCGTGAGATCCCCATAGGCAAGCCGAAGTACGAAATACTTCTTGCGTTCACCTAGGAAGTCTCGTTCGCGAAGTTCCGTGATTACCGCGGCGCCGTGTTCGGGATGGACCACAGTGTCACCCTTACGGTACACACAACCCCCTCGTTGGGCGATGGAGTGGAACGAGCACCATTAGGGTAGCACTTCCCGCCGGGCCTTCGCAAAATCGAAATCGCAGGTCAAGGCTACATTTTCGTCACCTCCCGCCCCGGCGGCGGGTCAGCCCTTCCGGCCTCTGAGCGGCCCCTTCGCCCCCTTCTGACCCCGCCCACCGCAGCGCGTCGCCGACACGCCGGACGGGCACCACCTGCATGCCGTCCGGCCCTTTCGCCGTCCCAGCCGCGAACACCGTGGTGATTCCCGCCCCTTTCGCCGCGGCCAGGCGCTGCGGCATGCCGGGGGCCGGCCGGACCTGACCGGTCAGGCTGACCTCTCCCACGAACGCCGAGGCCCGGGGGGGAGCCCGGCCCGTCGCCGCGGACGCCAGCGCGGCGGCCACCGCCAGGTCGCATCCGGGATCGTCGATGCGCAACCCTCCCGAGGACGCTCCGTACAGCTCGGCTCGGGCCAGCGGCAGCCGGGTGGCCCGATCCACCACCGCGGCGACCAGCGAGAACCGTCGCAGATCGAGGCCGGCCGCCTGGCGCCGGGGCGCCCCCTCGGTGTCGACCACCAGGGCCTGGACCTCCACGGCCAGGGCTCGACGGCCGGCCATCGGCAGCGCGGTGGCCGCGCCCGGCCCGCCGTCCCCGGGCGCCAGCACCTTGGCCGGGTCGACCTCCGCCAACCCGTGGGTTCCCATCTCGAACCAGGCCACCTCCCCTTCGGGGCCGAACCGGTTCTTCCCGCCCGCCAGCACCCGGAGGCCTGAGCGCGTGTCGCCCTCGAAGGACAGCACGACGTCCACGGCGTGCTCCAGGGTCCGCGGGCCGGCCAGGTCGCCGTCCTTGGTGACGTGACCGGTCACGAGCACCGTGATCCCCTCCTGCTTGGCCAGCCCGACCAGGGCGTCCGTGCACCCGCGGACCTGGGACGGCCCGCCGGCCATGGACGGCGACGAAGGGTCGCGCACCGTCTGGATCGAATCGACGGCCAGGAAGAACGGATGCTCCGCCGTCGCCGCGTCGAGCACCTCCGGGAGTTCCCTGCCGGGGGTGAACGAGAGCCGTTCGCCGTCCAGGCCCAGCCGGCGGACCCGGGTCGCCACCTGGCCCCGGGACTCCTCGCCGGACGCGAGGAGGCAGGTGAACCCGGCCACCGACAGGTTGGCCATCACGTGGAGGAGAAGGGTCGACTTGCCGATCCCGGGTTCACCTGCCAGCAGCACCACGGAGGAGGGCATGAGGCCCCCACCCAGCACCCGGTCGAGCCCGGCGAAGCCGGTCCCCACCCGCTCTCCGGGCGCCTCCGCGGCCATCAGGGTGCTCACCGTGGGGCGTCTTCCCGGGCCCGGAGACCGGCCCGAGGACCGCTCCGCGGCCCGCTCGGCGATGGTCCCCCAGGCCCCACATCCCGGGCACCGGCCGGCCCACTGCGAGGCCGGCTGCCCGCACTCGGAGCAGGAGAGGGACGTTCGCACCCTGGCCATGGCGCGAACCTAGCAGGGGGGTGTGACAGTCTCGGTTCGTGGCAGCGAGCGGGCAGCCCGGAACGCACTGGCGATGGAGGGAGGCCGGCGAATGGGGACGACCGAGACCGAGACCGAGACCGAGACCGCGACGGCGGCGGAGGCAGGGGATAGCGACAGCGGTTCGACGGGCGGCGGCCCCGACGCGAGACGCCGCGCCGGAGTTCCCTGGTCGGGGCGGAGGAACCTCGACCACCCCGCACTCAAGGCCATGCACGACGATCGCACGTTGGGGGAGCGAGTCGCCGACAACGTCGCCCACTTCGGCGGGTCGTGGCCGTTCATCTTCACGTTCCTCGGCCTGATCTTCGCGTGGATGGTGCCGAACACCGTCTTCCTGGCCCGGGTGCTCGACCACAAGCAGTTCGACCCGTACCCCTACATCGCGCTGAACCTGATGCTGTCGGCGCTGGCGGGCCTCCAGGCGCCGATCATCATGATGAGCCAGAACCGTGCCGCGGCCAGGGACGAGGCGCTCGCCGCCCACCACTACAGCGAGAGCCGCAGGACCGAGTCCTTGGCCGCGACGCACAAGAAGGTCCTGGAAGCGAACACCGAGGTCACGGAGCGGGTCCACGACCTCCTGGAGGCGAACACGGACCTCACCCGCCAGGTTCACGACCTCGCGGAGAGGATCCAGCAGCTGGTCGAGGGGAATGGCACAGGAAAGGGACGGGAGGACCGGCCCCAGACCGATCCTCCCGCCCCTGACCGCTAGGCGGACTCCGGACTACGGCGACGCCGTGATGATGCTGGGCTCCGGCCCGGGCACCGTGGTGGTTCGAGTCGGCTCAGGGATGTCGCTGACCGGAGCCGGGACGTAGCCGTCGCCGGGAGCCACCGTGTCCGACGTGGAGTCGACGATCCCGCCGGCCACCACGAGCATCGAGGGCGAGCAGCCGAGGTCGCCGTTCGAAGCCAGCAGCAGGTGGGTCTGCGGGTCGAACCACATGATGTCCGTGCCACCCGGACCACCCGAGCAGTAGTAGTCGCCGAGCGGCACCGACACCGTGATCGCGGGCCTGCCCAGCGGGTCGCCGGCGCCATCCCGCACGGTGATCCCGTCCAGCCCCGACGCCACCTCGAACAGCGCCGCCCGGAGCGGCGCCGTGGCCTCCCCCTGCTCGAGCATGTTCTGGATGGACCGCCACAGCCGGCTGGTCTCCGGGCTGACGCCGGGAGCGATGGTCACGTCCGGTTCGGGCGACGAGCCGTTCTCCGAGCTTCGGTCGAGCAGCTGCTGGAGCAGCGTCGCCGGGACCGTGGACAGCCCGGACAGATCGGTCTCGAAGGGGAAGCCCATGTCCACGGGAGGGCCGCCGGGTCCCCAGGTCTGGCTATTCGGCGTGCCGTAGTTCGGGTTCCCGTGGTCAACCAGGTACCGGCCGGAGCCATCCTGGCTCCACCAGAGCTCCTCGACGACGTTCCCGCCCTCGCCCGTCGGGCGGACGGTCTTCCAGTAGTAGTACTGGCCCGGGCCGGCCACCAGCGAGGGAGAGATCGCTCCCGGCGAGGGTGCGCCGGTCGCCGAGGGCCCGGACGGTCCCGAGCTTCCCGCGATTGCCCTCGACGAGCGGTGCTCGAGCGTCCACACGCCGCCGGCCACCACGCCGGCCACCACCACCAGGGCGACGGCGGCCGAGGCGATCCGGCCGTTGCGCTGCTTGCGTTCGCGGCGCCGGACCAGCCGGTCGAACGCCGGCTCGGGCGGCGTGGCCGCCGAACGCGCCCGCCGCATCGATTCCTTCATGTCATCCACGCTCAGTCATCTCCTTCCGCAATGCCGCCCGGCCCCGGGATGCCAGGACCCGAACGGTGACCGGCCGGACCCGCAGGGCCCGGCCCGCTTCCTCGGAGGTGAACCCCAACACGTCGGTGAGCACGATCGCGGCCCGCTGGCCGGGGGTGAGCGGGGCGAGCGCCCGCACGACCGCCTCGCGATCCTCCACCGCCGCCAGCCCGTCGTCGGGCTCGCGGGGCCGAACGGTCCGGCGCAGGGCCACCAGCACCCGGCGGCGCCGGCTCCGGAACACGTTCATGGCGGTCCGGTACAGGTACCCGACGGGGTCCTCGACGGCGGAGACCCGGTCCCACCGCTCCCACACCCGGAGAAAGGCGTCCTGCATGACCTCCTCGGCCTCGTGGGAGCTCCGGGTCACCAGCACCAGCGCTCCGTACAGCCCGCGGTGCTGCTCGGAGAAGAAGTCCTCGAACGAGGACCGGCCCGAGACGTCGGGACCCGTATCGCTCGCCACTGCGCTCGCCGGTTCGCTCATCGCCACCATGAACGCCCAGCCTCCCCGATTCCGTTTACGCGCGGAGGGGTTCGGTACGCGTGGGGTTGGAATGGAGGCCTTCAGGGAGTGACGGTGAAGCCGCCGATCGAGACCTTGGTTGCCGTGGCGGCCGGCCGGGACTGACCGAGGACGACGATCCGCAGCACGTGCACCTCCCCGGACAGCCCGGTGACCGACCGTATGGAAACCGTCGCCAACTTCGCGTAATTGTCCACGGTCTGGACCAGGGAGCCGTCCACGAAGACCTGCGCGCTGCCCTGATCCGGGCCGCGGACGGTCTGCCAGGCGACCCCCGTGCCCCGGAACGTGAACGTGGCCCCGGACCGCGCGAGATCGCTCGCCGCAACCCTGCCCCCCGACGGAGCCGGCACGCTCTCCTTCCGCCACGAGGCCAGGAGCTCCGGATTCCTGATCAGCTTGCCGCCCGCCTCGAAGGCGTCGATCGCCACCAGGGTGTCGGAGGCGCTCGCCGGCCCCCTTCCCACCACACGCACCGTGATCGTGTGCTCGCCCCGCCCGAGATGGCGAAATGCCCGACCCACCTTGAAGGTGGCCGACGGCGCGTACTGGTCGAACGTGCCGCGTGAGCGGCCGTCGATCGAGACGGCTGCCTTTCCCTGGGAGGGGCCCGTCACCGTGTACCAGATCACCGACTTGCCGGTGAACGTGAACGATGCCGACGCGCCGGCCAGGTGATCCATGGCGTAGGAGCCGCCGAACGCCGACGGCTTGGACTTCGTCCGCCAGCCGTAGCGGATGGCCTCGCTTGCCGGCCCCACCGACGTGGGCGCCGCGAAGTTCTGCTCCGTGACGGTGGCCGGGTTGCCGCTCAGATCCACCACTGGCGGGACGGCGCCGGGTGGATTCACCATCGCGGCGTAGCTCTGCCCCGGCACGAGCGGATCGAGTGGTTTCAGGACCGCGGTGATCACCTTCGCCGTGGAGCAGTCCACCTCGTTGCTCGACTTCGACCGGCAGACGAGGCTCGAGGGCACGGTCGCGCCCGTGTCGAGCACGCGGAGCGCCGTGTTCTGCGGGGTAACCGACCGCACCACCTCACTGAAGGAGATGGCCACGGAGCCGTCGATCCCGGTCGGTGTCGCCAGCACCGCGACGGGCGCGGTGGTGTCCGGCGAGGGGATGGTGACCGGTCCGAAGTCCAGTCCATTGAACCAGTCGACGTCCACGCAGCTCGAGACGCCGGGCACCTTCCCACAGTCCGAGTACTGCCAGAACGTCCACCCGTCGCCCTGCCAGTCGTTCGCGGGCACAGTTGGCGTGGTGACGCCCCAATGCGCGACCCACAGCGTCGTGTAGCCCGCGTCGGCGATCGCCGTGGTGTCTCCGGTTCGATCCTTCCATCCTCCGGGGCTGGTGTAGACGATGGGCCGCACCCCGGTTCGCGCGGTGACCTCGTCCAGCCAGGCCAGGATCCAATCGGTCTCCTCGGACGTGGTGAGGGTGCCCCGCCGCTCGATGTCCAGGACGGGAAGCAGGTTCCCCGGCTCCAGCTGCGCGGTGTCCACGAAGTGGTCGGCCTCCCCGACCGGGTCGTCCGGATGCAGGTCCGGCCGCGCGAAGTGGTAGGCGCCGAACGCGAGCCCGGCGCCCATCGCGCCGGCCCGGTTGGTCAGGTACTTGGGGTCGACGTAGGTGAGGCCCTCGGATGCCTTCGCCATGACGAACCGCTGACCCGAGGCGGCGACCTGAGCCCAATCGATCGCGCCTTGCCAGTGCGAGACGTCGATTCCCGGGAGCGAGTTCGGGGGCTGGGCGACGGCCGTCACGGGGCCCGACGGTCCCGCGTCGCCGGAAGACCCCGCGAAGTCTCGACCTGGCGCACCGGGCGCACCGGCCGCGCCGGCCGCGGTCGACGCCCCCAGCCACCCCGACGCGAACACGAGCGTGGCGAGGGCCACCGCGATCGTCCGCGTTACAGGTCTCGCTGCCCTCACCTCTTCCTGGATTGGAACGGGGGCCGACCGTTCGGCCAGCCCGTGCCTGGACGGCCGGAGCCGTCTTCCCTGCAAAACGTCCGGCCACCCTATGCGTTGCTTGCTTGAATCGAAAGAGGGTACGCATCGCCATCCCTCTCGAGTGGCGCGATCCTCTCCGTTACCCGAGGTGAATGGCCCCCGCCCCTGGTCCAGGATGCCGAAGAGCTCAGCGACCTTTCGGCCGCTGAGCTCGAGTTCGGCCTTGAAACGAGTCGCGGAGGGGCTCACCCCGCGTCTCGCATCCTGCGCGGGCCAGCGCGGGCTAGCCTTCCTGCGGGCCCTGCCCTGCCAGCTCCACCGGCGGCGTGTCGGGCGTGGGGTCGGCGGACTCGAAGACGACCTCGCCGTCGCGTCCGTCCACGATCACCGTCTGCCCGGCCCGGAACTCCTTCCACAGGAGCTTCTCGGACAGCGGGTCCTCCACCAGCCGCTGGATGGTCCGGCGCAGCGGCCGGGCCCCCAGCGCCGGGTCGTAGCCCTTCTCGGCCAGGAGGTCCTTGGACGACTCGGTGAGCACGATGTCGAGGTCCTTCGCCTTCAGCTGCTCGCGGACCCGCTTCATCATGAGGTCGACGATGTCCTTCACGTTGTCCTGGGTCAGCGAGTGGAACACGATGACCTCGTCGATCCGGTTCAGGAACTCGGGCCGGAAGGAGCGCTTGAGCTCCTCCATGACCCGGTCCTTCATCTTGTCGTAGCCCATCTGGTCGTCGCCGGCGATGGCAAAGCCGATGCCGGGGCCCTTCTGGATGTCCCGGGTCCCCAGGTTCGACGTCATGATGATCACGGTGTTCTTGAAGTCCACGGTGTGGCCCTGCGCGTCGGTCAGCCGCCCGTCCTCCAGGATCTGGAGCAGGGTGTTGAACACGTCCGGGTGGGCCTTCTCGATCTCGTCGAACAGCACCACGCTGAACGGCTTGCGCCGCACCGCTTCCGTGAGCTGGCCGCCCTCCTCGTAGCCGACGTAGCCCGGCGGCGACCCGATCAGCCGCGACACCGTGTGCTTCTCCATGTACTCGGACATGTCGAGCTGGATCAGCATGTCCTCGTCGCCGAACAGGAACTGGGCCAGGGCCTTGGACAGCTCGGTCTTCCCGACGCCGGAGGGCCCAAGGAAGATGAACGAGCCGCTGGGCCGCTTGGGGTCCTTGAGGCCGGCCCGGGTCCGGCGGATCGACTTGGACACGGCCGTGACGGCCTCGCCCTGGTCGACGATGCGCTTGTGGAGCTCGTCCTCCATGCGCAGGAGCTTCTCCGTCTCCTCCTCGGTGAGCTTGAACACGGGGATGCCGGTCCAGACCGACAGGACCTCGGCGATCTCCTCCTCGTCCACTTCGGAGAGCACGTCCATCTCGCCGGACTTCCAGGCCCGCTCGCGTCGCTGCTTCTCCTCGAGGAGCTGGCGCTCGTCGTCGCGCAGGCGCGCGGCCCGCTCGAAGTCCTGCTCGTCGATGGCGGATTCCTTGCGCATCCGGACGTCGGCGACCTTCTCGTCGATCTCGCGGACGTCGGGCGGCGCGGTCATGCGACGGATGCGCATGCGCGAGCCGGCCTCGTCGATGAGGTCGATGGCCTTGTCCGGGAGGAACCGGTCGGAGATGTAGCGGTCGGACAGGTTCGCCGCCGCCACCAGGGCCTCGTCGGTGAACGACACCCGGTGGTGCGCCTCGTACCGGTCCCTCAGGCCCTTCAGGATCTCGATGGTATGGGCCACGGTGGGCTGGTCCACCGAGATGGGCTGGAACCGCCGCTCGAGCGCCGCGTCCTTCTCCAGGTGCTTGCGGTACTCGTCGCGGGTGGTCGCGCCGATGGTCTGGAGCTCGCCCCGGGCCAGCATGGGCTTGAGGATGGAGGCGGCGTCGATGGCCCCCTCGGCCGCGCCCGCACCGACGAGCGTGTGCAGCTCGTCGATGAACAGCACGATGTCGCCGCGGGTGCGGATCTCCTTCAGGACCTTCTTCAGGCGCTCCTCGAAGTCGCCGCGGTACCGGGAGCCGGCCACCAGGGCGCCCAGGTCGAGCGTGTAGATCTGCTTGCCCTTGAGGGTCTCGGGGACGTCGCCCTTCACGATCTTCTGGGCCAGTCCCTCCACGATGGCGGTCTTGCCCACGCCGGGCTCGCCGATCAGGACCGGGTTGTTCTTGGTCCGGCGGGACAGGACCTGCATGACCCGCTCGATCTCCTTCTCGCGCCCGATCACCGGGTCGAGCTTGGACTCCCGGGCCAGCTGGGTGAGGTTGCGCCCGAACTGGTCCAGGACCATGGATCCCTGCGGGGCCTGCTCGGACGAGGTGGTCTCGCCCTTGCCGCCGGCGTAGCCGGACAGCAGCTGGATGACCTGCTGGCGGACCCGGTTGAGGTCGGCGCCGAGCTTCTGGAGCACTTGGGCCGCGACGCCCTCGCCCTCCCGGATCAGCCCGAGCAGGATGTGCTCGGTTCCGATGTAGTTGTGGCCGAGCTGGAGCGCTTCCCGCAGGGAAAGCTCCAGGACCTTCTTGGCCCGCGGGGTGAACGGGATGTGCCCGGTCGGGGCGGCTTGGCCCTGGCCGATGATCTCCTCCACCTGCTGGCGCACGGCCTCGAGGGAGATGCCGAGCGACTCCAGGGCCTTGGCGGCCACGCCCTCACCCTCGTGGATCAGACCGAGCAGGATGTGCTCGGTCCCGATGTAGTTGTGGTTGAGCATCCTCGCCTCTTCCTGGGCGAGGACCACCACGCGCCTGGCGCGATCGGTGAAGCGTTCGAACATATCAACGACCTCCGAGCCGGCCGACCGGCCCGCTGCTCGCTTGCCTCTGGGGATCGATGGACCACGTCCTCCCCCCGAGGCGCGACAGGCGCCCCGCCTGGCGCTGACGCGCGCCGCCGAAGCGCCCTTCGCTGGGAATTATACCCCCGGCTACTGAAAGACCCTGGCTCACATCGTTCGATGCGTCCGTCGTTCTCTCCTTCACCGAGGTTGTTCCCGAGCCCTCACCCTTTGTAACGCTCGGAGGGGCACAAGGGTTCCCTCCCGTCATTCGGACGAATGGGACGCGGGGATGAGTTCCGGGGCGAAATTCCGTCGCTACGACGGCTCCTCGGGCCTGACGTGGGGGAACAGGATGACGTCGCGGATGGAGGCCTGGTCCGTGAGGATCATCAACAGGCGGTCCACGCCGAGGCCGAGACCGCCGGCGGGGGGCATGCCGTACTCCAGGGCGGTCAGGAAGTCCTCGTCCATGGGATGGGTCTCCTCCTCGCCCTCCTGGCGGGCCCGGGCCTGGATCTCGAAGCTCCGGCGCTGCTCGATCGGATCGGTCATCTCGGAGTAGGCGGGGATGATCTCCGTGCCCGTGATGACGAGGTCGGCGTGCTCCGTGAGCTGCGGGTTGTCCCGATGGGGCCGGGCCAGCGGCGACACCTCCCGCGGGAAGTCCATGACGAAGGTGGGCTGCCACAGCGTGCGCTCGACGAGCTTCTCGAACAGCGCCAGCACGAGCTTGCCCGGACCCCAGGGCGGATCGGCGTCGATGCCGTGGCTCCGGGCCAGGTCGGCGAGGACGCCGGGGTCGTCGAGCCTGACGTCCTTCCCCACGGCCTCGGACACCGCCCCCAGCACGGTGACCCGCCGCCACTCGCCGCCCAGGTCCAGCTCCCGCCCGAGGTAGTCGAACCGGAGGGTTCCCCGGACGGCCAGGGCGGCCCGGGTGACGAGGGCCTGCCCCAGCTCCATCATCGTGTGGTAGTCGCCGTAGGCCTGATAGGCCTCCAGCATCGTGAACTCGGGGTTGTGCTCCCGGTCGATGCCCTCGTTGCGGAAGTTCCGCCCGATCTCGTAGACGCGCTCCAGGCCCCCCACCAGCACGCGCTTCAGGTAGAGCTCCAGCGCGATCCGCAGGTACAGGTCCGTGTCCAGGGTCCGGTGGTGGGTGACGAACGGCCGGGCGATGGCGCCGCCCGCGGTGGGATGCAGCACCGGCGTCTCCACCTCCACGAAGCCCCGTTCGTCCAGCTCCTCCCGGAAGGCATGGAGCACCTTGGCCCGCGCGTCGACGACCGTGCGGTACTCAGGGTCGGCGAACAGCTGCACGTACCGCTGCCGGATCTTCAGCTCGGGGTCCTGGATGCCCTTCCACTTCTCGGGCGGAGGACGCAACGACTTCGTCAGCATGACCAGCCGGTCGGCCTTCAGGGACAGCTCGCCCTTCCTGGTCTTCACCACCTCGCCGGTGGCACCCACGATGTCCCCGAGGTTGATCTCGTCGAGGAGGGCCCAGCCCCCCGGGTCGAGGGTGTCCTCCGACAGGAACAGCTGGAGGTCGCCGGAGCGGTCCCGGATCACCACGAAGGCGAGCTTGCCGTGACGGCGCACGAGGACCACCCGGCCCGCCAGCGAGCGCCGTTCGCCGGTCTCGGCGCCGGGCTCGATGTGGCCGTGTTCCGCGATGACGTCGGCGACGTCGGTGTCCTTGTCGAAGCCCAGGGCGAACGGCTCGATGCCGCTCCGGCGCAGGCGCTCCAGCGTCTCCAGGCGAGCGGCCTGGACCTGCTGGAGGCGTCCGGTCGTGGATTCCTCCGGTTCAGGCCCCCTGGGCTCAGGCACCTTCGGATCGTCGCCCGCCCGAGGCTGCTCGGGCGGCTCACGCATCGGATCCGGTGTTCCGGTCGTAGATGATCCGGAGGCCCTCCAGCGTGAGCCACGGCTCGTGCTGGGTCACGGTGGCGCACTCGTCGATCACCACGCGGGCCAGGCCGCCGGTGGCGATGACCTCCCCCTGGCCCACCTCCTTCACGATGCGCTCCACGATGCCGTCGACCAGCGCGGCCATCCCGTAGATCAGCCCGGACTGGAGGCTCTCCACGGTGTTCTTGGCCACCACGGAGCGCGGCGCGACCAGCTCGACGCGGGGCAGCCGGGCGGTTCGGGCGAACAGCGCGTCGGCCGACACCTGGAGACCCGGTGCCAGCACCCCGCCCAGGTACTCGCCCTTCGCCGAGACCACGTCGAAGTTGGTGGCCGTCCCGAAGTCGACCACCACCGCCGGGCCGCCGTACTTGGCGTGGGCGGCCACCGCGTTCGCGATGCGGTCGGCGCCGACCTCCTTGGGGTTGTCGTACAGGATGGGGATGCCGGTCTTCGTCCCCGGCTCCACCACGATGGGCGGGAAGTGGAAGTAGCTGTCCACCATCTCCCGGAGCGCGGCCGTCTGCTGGGGCACGACGCTGGCCATCACCACCGCGGTGATCTGACGGGAGAAGGACAGGCCCTGCTGCTCCAGGAACCCGCCGAACAGCAGGGCCAGCTCGTCGGCGGTGCGCGTCGCGTTGGTGGCCATGCGCCAGTGCCACGTCAGCTCGCGCTCCCGGAACATGCCGATCAGGGTCTCGGTGTTCCCGACGTCCACCGCGAGCAGCATCTAGGGCGTGACCTCCACCTCGAGCTCGAACCGGGGGCCATTCTCGCCCGAAACCGCGGGGCCCGGCCAGAACGAGGAAGCGTACGCCTCCAAAGGATCGCCGTCGGCGGCGACGCGGACGCCCGACGCCACGGCGGAGAGCCGCTCCAGGAAGCGCAGGGCGGTGTCGCGGGCCGCCAGCATCGCGCGGAGCGACCCGCCGACCTCGGCCACGTGCTGGCCCGGCGCGGCCCGGGATCCCTCGGCCACCAGCGGCCGCAGGCGGACGCCGACCCGGGCGAAGGCCTCCTTCGCGACGGTGAGCCCGGCCAGCATGCCGGCGGTCCGGCACACGATCGCCCCTCCCGCCGTGGCCTCCTCGGGAATGTCTCGAGCCTCCGGGGGCTCTCCGGCCGCGAGGTCCTCGGCCAGGGCCCTGGTCACCGTGACCAGCACCTCGACCCGATCCAGCTCAGGCATCGAGCCGGAGGTTGTCGATCAGGCGGGGCGCACCCACCCTGGCCGCGACGAGGGCCCGGGCCGGGCCGGCCAGGCGTTCCACTTCCTCGAACGTGGCCTCGTCCACGACGGCGGCGTAGTCCAGGCCGGCCAGCGGCTCGGCCTCCACGACCTCGGCCATGCGGGCCCGAAGAGCGCCGGCGTCTCGCTCTCCCTCGGCCACCAGGGTCGCGGCCGCCTGGAGCGCCCGGTACAGGCACGTCGCCGAGGTTCGTTCCTCCGGCGAGAGGTACACGTTGCGAGAGGACAGGGCCAGGCCGTCCGGTTCCCGCACGATGGGGCAGCCCTCCACGTCCACCGGGAACGAGAGGTCCCGGACCATCCGGCGGATCACCGCGAGCTGCTGGGCATCCTTCTCGCCGAAGTACGCGGCGCTGGGCCCGACCAGGTGGAACAGCTTGGCCACCACCGTGGCCACGCCCCGGAAGTGCCCCGGCCGCGACGCCCCCTCCAGCCGGTCGCCGAGCGGCCCGGGGTCGACCGTCACGTCGGGCAGGCCGCCCGGGTACATCTCGTCCACCTCGGGAACGAACACCAGGTCCACACCCTGGGCCTCGGCCCCGGCCAGGTCATGGTCCAGGTCGCGCGGGTACGCCGCGAACTCCTCGGACGGGCCGAACTGGAGCGGGTTCACGAAGATGGACACCACCACGAAGCCGCGATCCTCGCGGGCCCGCCGCATCAGCGAGAGATGCCCTTCGTGGAAGTAGCCCATGGTCGGCACGAACCCGACCGGCCTTCGCATGGCGCGGGCCGCGGCCGTGCGGGCCCGCAGCCCTTTCGCGGTCCGGGTCACCTCCACCGGGCCAGAGCCTCCTCCACACGCCTGCGGTCCTCGGGCGGCAGCCGGCCGGCGTGCTCGGCGAGGTCCAGTGCCACCCTGGCCAGCGCCACGTAGGCGGGGATGGCGTCCGGGGCCGCCACCGAGAGGGCCTCCAGGTTTCGCCCGATGGTCCCGGCGTCGCCGCGGACCGCCGGGCCGGTGAGGGCCCGGTCGGCCCCGATGGATTCCACGTTGTCCAGGGTGGCCCGGACCAGCGGGAGGTACAGCGGGGCCGGGTCCTCGATCCCCGCTTCCCGGAACAGCCGCTCCGCCAGGTCCAGCACCGTCACCACGTAGTTGGAGGCGAACACCGCGGCGGCGTGGTACAGCGGCCGGGCCTCCTCGGGGAGCCGGAAGGCGCGCGCCCCTGCGTCGGCGGCCAGGCGCTCGCCCAGCACGTAGCCCGGCTCGTCGGTGGCGGTGACGGCCATGCCGCTTCCCGGAAGGCGCTCGATGGCGGAATCGACGGTGGGGAAGGTCTGGAGTGGGTGCAGCGACATGGTCCGGGCTCCGGCCCCGGCCGCGGCCGCCAGCGCTCCCAGCCCGGTGGCCCCGGACAGGTGGGCCACGACCTGTCCGCGCCGGAACCCGCCCTGGCCGGCGACGTCGGACACCATGCCCGCGATCCGGTCGTCCGGCGTGCCCACGAGGACGAGCTCCGCGCGCGAGGCCGCGTCGAGGGCGGGCAGGACGGGCACACCGGCGAGGTACCGGCCGGCCCGCTCGGCCGTTCCGGAGCGCCCGGAGACGGCCACGATGCGATGCCCGGCTCGGGCCAGGAGCACGGCCAGCGCCGTCCCCACCCGGCCCGACCCGATCACGGCGATGTCCATGCCGGCCGTATCTTCGCGCAGCGGCGACCGAGCTGGTGGGGCGCGTGCCGAATCCGCGCACCAGCGCAGGGGTTCGGGGCCTCAGCTCGCGGACACCAGCCAGGCCAGCGGGCCGGCCGGCTTCGGCATCCCGTTCGGCAGGCGGATCGCCGTCCGCCGGCCGTGGCGCCACACGTACAGGTGGCCCTGGGCGGAGAAGTACACGCTGCCGTCCGGAGCCACGGAGGCGGCCGGGAGGCCCACGCGGCTCCCCGGGAGCACCGGGGCGTCGGGGAGGACCGGTCCGATCCGGGTCGGGACCCGCTCGCCCTCCCCCACCCCCGCCCGGATCGTCCAGACCGACCTGACACCGCCGAGCGTTCCCAGCGCCACCGCGAAGGCGCCGTCCGCAGACCACGCCAGGACCCGCTCGACCTCCAGGTACCGGCTTCCGCTGGCGATGCGAAGGGGGCCGCCCTTCCCCCGCCAGAACAGCGCGGCGCCGGAGGACGGGATCGGCCCCTGCCCGAGGAGCTGGATCTCGGGCACCACGATCATGTCGCCGACCGGGGAGACCGAGAGCATCGCGTAGCCGGGCAACAGCAGATGCAGGCGCTGGTACCCGAGCTGGTACACGGCGGCGGCCTGGGGGGCAGAGAGGGTCAGGTACACGGCCCCGGCCTGGTCCGCTCCGATGGACAGCACCCCCGAGCACTCCGTCGCCCGATACAGGACCCGGACCCCGCCCGTTCGCACGGCGGTCTCGCTGATGGTCGAGAGCGGACATTCCGGGTTCACGGAGCGCCCCCGGACCTCCTGGACCAGGGCCTCGGCGCCCGGGGCCCACGACAGCACGTCGCCCACGCCGAGCAGCACCGGAGGTTCACGAGGGCTCTCGCCCTGGAGCACGTAGGCGTACCCGCCGGCGATGAGGCCGAGCCACCCCGTCCCGGCCCGCGAGGACACCAGGTCCGTGACCGGCCGGATCAGCGGACCGCCGGACACCTTCCCGGTGGCCAGGTCGAGCACGTAGAGGCGCTCGTTCGCGCCGCCGCGATCGTACGCCGCGTACACCAGGGCCCCCGACAGGTGCAGCGCCGCCACCGTCGGCGCACGCCGAGAGGAGTCTCGCCACCACACCAGCGCCGCCAGCAGCACGACCACGAGAGCGACCGCCGCGGTCCGTCGGTGAAGCGCGAGAGACAGTCGACGCGAACGGGGAGGCAAGGGCGCGGGGGTTTGCGGTTCCGGGTCCGGCTCCAGCTCCGGCGCCCAACGGACCGTCGGCGGCAAGGTGGGAGAAGGCCGGGTCAGTGAGGCCGGCGGCGGTTGCGCAGCTGGGGTTGGGTGGGGACTGGCCCGCGGAGCAGCCAACGCCGGCCCCAGCGTGTCGGGAGAGCCCACCCACAATTCCGCCCCGCACCGCGGACACGCCGAACCGGACGGCACACCCTCCCAGTCGCACCGAAAGCAGGCCGCCGCGCTCACGTTCGGGAAGGAGCGACCACCAGGGGCGGAGCGAACACGCGGACCCCACCCAGGGCCAGCGGCCCCAGCCGAAGCGAAGCCACGCGACGCCCGCCGGGCAGCGGCGGGTCGGCGTCCAGCTCGAGCAGCGGGAGCAGCACGAACCCCCGCTCGTGCATCCGCGGATGCGGGACGTCCAGCTCCGGGGACTCCAGGTGAACCTCTTCCCGCCCGTACGTCAGCACGTCGACGTCCACGGTCCTGGGGCCCCAGCGCTCGGCCCGTTCCCGCCCCAGCTCCTGTTCGATGGCCTGGCAGGCCCGCAGGAGCTCGACGGCGCCGAGCTCCGTCGCCACCTCCACCACCGCGTTCAGGTAGTCGGGCTGGGAAGGCCCTCCGACCGGATCGGTCTCGTAGACCCGCGACGACCGGACCACCGTGATCCCCGGCGTCGCCCCCAGCAGGTCGACGGCGCGCCGGAGGTTGGCCAGCCGGTCGCCGAGGTTCGACCCCAGGCCGAGGTAGGCGGTGACACTCATCCCGGCTCGTCCGCCTCGGGCCGCGCTGCCGGGGCCGTCGCCGTGGCCGACACGTCCTCCGCCTCCACCGACGAGGCCGCGCGGGGCTTGTGGATAGTGGCCCGAACCTCCACCACGCGTTCCAGGGCCGCGACCGCGGCGGCCACCCGGGCCGCGAGCGTCTCCAGCAGCACCACCGGCTCGCCCTCGATCACGTCCCTTGCGGTGCGAGCCAGCTCCCGATAGTCGGCCGTTCCGTCCAGGTGATCGCCCTCGACGTCCACGGTGACATCGAGGTCCACCACGAAGTCCTGCGGTCGATCGGGCTCGCCGGGGCTGGCCCCGTGCCGGCCTCGGGCCCGGATGCCGTCCAGCCGCACGACGACGTGGCTCACGTCGATCTCCTCCTGGCCCGCGCCTGGGGGATCTTCCGGAAGTCCCACGACACGATCCGCTCGGGATCGAGGCGGAAGAACACCCGGTTCCGCCACAGCTCGAACGACGGCCGGTTCCCTCCGAAGTACCTGTCCCCGAACGATTCCCGGACCAGGGGGAGCCGGGGATCGTCCGTGGCCTCCTGGATCGGGCCGGTCAGCACCACGCCCCGCAGGTCGTCGTAGGTCTGGCCGTCGTCCACGGTCGCGGCGGCCCGAGGGTTCGCCTCGAGGTTCCGGACCGACTGGTTCCCGCGGGTCGTGTTCACGAACAGCGCGCCGCCCATCCAGACGAACCACAGCGGCACCACGTGCGGCGTCCCGTCGGTAGCGCTGGTGGCGACCCGGGCAGTCCGCTGCGCGCCCAGGAACGCGTCGACCTCCTGGGGCGAGAGCGCGATGTCAAGCCGGGCCACGGCGATGGAGCTCGAGGGGGACGGGGCCGGCTGCATGCTCGTGCCCGTGCGACAGCCCGAGGTACCGGGCCCGCAGGAACTCCGACATCAGATCGGCCAGGGTCTCGGGTGCGTCCTCCGGAAGGAAATGGGAACAGCCGGGCAGGAGGACCTCCGTGGCGTGCGCCAGCGTGTCCGCCAGCCGGTCGGCCATCTCCACGGGGATGTACGGGTCGTCCTCGCCCCACACCAGAAGCGCAGGAACGTCGAGCCGGGCCAGCTCCGCCTCCCGACCGGCCAGCCCCTGACCGTCGATGGCCCGGGCCGCCCGGAAGAACGCTCGTGCTCCCTCGACGCCGTCGAACGGGGCCACGTACGCCTCACGGACGTCGCCGGGCAGCGCGTCGGGCCTCGCCAGGCCGAGGTCCAACGCGACCCCGAGGACGTCTCGGACGAACTCCGGCGTCTCCTGGTCCGGCGAGGCGTCCTGGATCAGGCGGACGCCCTCGATGGGCCACGTGTCGAACGCGACCGAGTCCACCAGCACCAGGGCGCGCACCCCGCCCTCCAACGCCAGGAGCTGCGCCACGCCGCCGCCGATGTCGTGGCCCGCCACTGCGAACTCCTCGATCCCGTTGCCCTGCAAGAGCTCCCGGACGTACCCGGCCTGGGCCCGGATGTGCAGCGGCGCTTCCGCGGGCTTCTCAGAACGCCCGAACCCCAGGAGGTCCACGGTGATCACCCGCATCCGCGCGGACAGCGCCGGCACGATGGCCCGCCACAGCACCGACGACGTGGGGAACCCGTGCAGCAGCACCACGGGCGGTCCCTCCCGTTCCTCCCGATAGGCGACGTCCCCGCCGGAGGTTCGGAAGGTCTTCACGCTGCCGCCACTCATCCGGACCGCACGATCGCGTCCACCACCCGGACCACTCGCACCATCTCGAGGACGTCGTGCACCCGGACGATGTGGGCCCCGTGGGCGGCCAGCCAGGCCACCGCGCCGGCCGTCCCCTCCAGCCGGTCGTCGACCCCGGTGCCGAGCAGCTTCCCCAGGAACGACTTCCGGGAGGGACCCACCAGCACCGGCCGGCCGAGGTCGGCGAAGGCCTCGATGTGGCGAAGCAGGGCCAGGTTGTGTTCCATGGTCTTGCCGAACCCGATCCCGGGATCCACGCACAGCCGTTCGCGCTCGATCCCCGCGGCCACGGCCGCCTCGACCCGTTCGCCCAGGTAGGCCCTCACCTCGGCGACCACGTCGCCGTAGCTGGGCTCGGCCTGCATGGTCTGGGGCTCGCCCAGCATATGCATGAGGACCAGCCCGGCTCGGGAATCGGCCACGACCTCGAGCATTCGCTGGTCGCGCCCTCCCGAGACGTCGTTCACGATCGCGGCGCCAGCATCCAGCCCGGCCCGGGCCACGTCCGGCTTCTGCGTGTCGATCGACAGCGGCACGTCGAGCTCGGCGGCCAGGCGCTTGATCACCGGCACCACCCGGTCCATCTCGACCTCGGGCGGCACGGGGTCCGAGCCGGGCCGGGTCGACTCGCCCCCCACGTCGATGAGGTCGGCGCCCTCCTCGGCCATCTGGATGCCCCGCCTCACCGCAGCCTCGGGATCCAGGAACAGGCCGCCGTCGGAGAACGAGTCGGGGGTCACGTTCAGCACGCCCATGACGTTGGTGCGGGAGGGCCAGTCGAGCGCCCGCTCCCCGAACCGCCACAGGAGCTCCCCGGTTGTCACGAGGGACAAGCCTAGCCGGGCCCGGCTCGGTGCAACTTCCGGCAGCACGAGGGCGTCTTCATTCCGGCGGTCATCATGATGCGAACCCATGCCCTGGAGCCGGCGGTGACGGACACGGGGCGGCTGGGCGGGCTGTACCGGCAGCACGCGGCCGCCGCGGTGCGGCTGGCCTTCCTGCTGACCGGCGACCGGGCCCTGGCCGAGGACCTGGTGCAGGAGGCGTTCGTCCGGCTTGCCGGGCGGTTCCGCGACCTCCGGAACCCGGACGCGTTCGAGTGGTACCTGCGGCGGACGGTGGTGAACCTGGCCCGTTCCCACTTCCGGCACGCTCGGGTGGAGCGCCGGTACGCGGAGGAACAGCGGGGCGCCGTGGCCGGGGAGGTCGAGGCCCCGACGGACATGGGGGAGCGCGAGGCGTTGTGGCAGGCGCTGCTGGCCCTCCCCGAGCGGCAGCGCACCGCCATCGTGCTGCGGTACTACGAGGACCTGTCGGAGGCCCAGACCGCGGATGCCATGCAGTGCCCGGTGGGGACGGTCAAGTCGCTGGTCTCGCGGGGCATGGACCGGCTCCGGGAGCTGGTGACGAGGGAGTGAACGACATGCAAACCGAACTTCGGGAGCTGCTCCGGGACCGCGCCAACCGGCTGGCGCCACCTCCGGAGCTGTCCGCTCCGGTCCTGCGCCGGGCCCGCCGGCGACGCTGGGCCAGTGGGGTACTCGGTGCCGTGACGGCCGCCGCCGTGGTCGCCGGAAGCGTGGTCGGGGTCCAGGCGCTCCAGAGCCGGCTCGCTCCTGCCCCCGTCGCGACGCCGACCCCAATGCCCACGCCGGAGGGCGTGTTCGGCGGCGTGTGGCCGGAGACCAATGCCATCGCGTTGGAGCAGGAGCAGACCCGGGTCGACCGGGGGGAGGATCCCTGGCGGCTCGATCCGGAGGGGACGGCCGTGGCGTTCACGCGCCTGTACTTCGGCCAGGACGACGTCGGGTCGCACCTCTCGTCGGAGTCGGAGGACGCGGCTATCGTCGACGTGTGGGATCAGGTGTACGGCGACAGCGCGGGCACCGTTACGAGCGTCACGTTGCGCCGGCTGGGGAAGCAGGGCCCGGAAGGGATCTGGACGGTGACGGGGTCCGAGTTCGGCGGGATCTCTCTCTCCGCACCTGTCGGGGATGCTCGTCCCGTTCCCGGGAGTAGCCTGGAGGTGGCGGGCCGTGTCGCCGATGAGGCGCCGGTGGATGTGGTCCACCCACACCTGGTGGTCCCGGGCGGCTCGGCCACCGACCAACGGATGGACCTCGTGGGGGGAACGTTCTCTGGGATGCTCACGCCGGTCCCCGACGGCGGGAACAGCGGCTACATCCTGTCGGTGCCAGCCTTCGACTCGAGCCAGGTGGAGCCCGGCCCGAAGTACGCGGTGGTCGGGGTCACGGTGCTCCGGCTCGCTACGGGGGTCGTCCCGTCCGAATCCACGACGGTGACTCCCTCACCGACGATCGAAAGCGGCGTCTTCGGCACGATGCTCACCACGATTCGGGCGGCCAGCCCGCCGCACTGGACGTTCGACCTCACTCCCGGACGGCTGGACGGCGACTGGACGCTGGACGGCACGGTCGACGACGGTTCCGGCCCCGGGCGCCTGATGATCGACGTCACCGACGCGCCCGGGAAACTGGAGGCCCACCCCTGCTCGGACCCGGAGTTCACCCAGGGCGCCCCGTGCGTCGAAGAGCAGGGTGTCGGCGGCAGCCTGCTGGTCCTGCGGGGCGTGCTCGACCAGAACGGCAACAAGACCATCGAGGTGGTGCTGGTCCGGCCGGACCGCTCGGGCATCGGGGCGGAAGCCGGGAACTGGATCATCTCGGGGACGTCCGGGAACTCCGGAGGAGGCTCCAACGAGCAGGTCACCCGGGCCGACCCGGTGTACTCCGTGGACCAGCTGGGGAACCTCGTGCAGGCCGTGGCCGAGAAGGTCTATCCGTGCATCCAGGCGTGGTGCTGACCCGGAGTAGCCTTCCCCTCGTGGGCAAGGCAAAGGCCGCGAAGGTCCAAGAGGTCAAGCGGCACCTGGACGGGCGCGTCCAGACGTTCGACTGCGAGCCGGTGCACGTCGCCGAGGACCGGGCGGTGGTCCGGTTCCAGCTTCCCACGCGGGTCGGCGACTGGCCCCGCGGCACCATGACGCTGGGGTTCTTCTGGGAGAACCGGAGCTACAACCTGTACCGGTTCCTGTCGCCGGACGGAGACCTGCTGGGCCACCGGCTGGACGTGGTCGCCGAGGTCAGCGTCGAACCGGACCGCATCGAGTACCTGGACCTCATCGTCGACGTGGTGGTCTCGGCCACCGGCGACGTCCACGTGGAGGACGAGGATGAGGCCAAGGAGGCCGCATCGAAGGGGCTCCTTGAGCCCGCCCACCTGGAAGCCATCGAGAGCGCGTTGGGAACGATCCTGCGCGACCCGCGCCGCATCTTCCGCGACGCGGATGCGCTGCTCCCGCAGGAGTAAGCGCTACCGGTCCGGACGGATCAGGGCCATGGCCTCGGAGCGCGTCCGGGCGTCCGAGCGGAACCGGCCCCGCACCGCCGAGGTCACCGTGACGGACCCCGGCTTCTTCACCCCCCGCATGGTCATGCACAGGTGCTCGGCCTCGATCACCACGAACACCCCCTTGGGCTCGAGGGAGCGCTCCAGGGCGTCGGCGATCTCGGTGGTCAGTCGCTCCTGGACCTGCGGCCGGCGGGACAGCAGGTCCACCAGCCGCGCGATCTTCGACAGCCCGGTGATCCGCCCGTCCTCGTTCGGCAGGTAGGCCACGTGGGCCTTTCCGGTGAACGGGACCAGATGGTGCTCGCACATCGAATACAAGGGGATGTCGCGAACCATGATCATCTCGTCGTGCTCCGCGCCCTTGACCACCGTGAGGACGGCGAGCGGATCGCCGTCCATGCCGCCGAAGACCTCACGGTACATGCCGGCGACCCGCCGGGGCGTCTCCACCACGCCCTCGCGATAAGGGTCCTCGCCGATCCCTTCCAGGATCAGCCGCACCCCGCGGCGGATCTTTTCGTCGTCGAACACGGCCGCCCAGACTCTACGCCGGGACCAGGGCGTCCAGGGTGTCGGGGAGCTCGGTGAGGTCCAGCAGCTCGGCGTCCCGCGGCAGGTTGGTGGCCTCCCCCAGCCGGTTGATCCACACCGTCCGCAGGCCCATGTCGGAGGCTGGCACGATGTCGTGGAACAGGCTCCCCCCCACGTGGACGTGGCCGGCCCGGTCCGCGCCCGAGAGCTCGAAGAACCGGTCCCAGTGGCCGTGGGCCGGCTTGTAGGAACCGGCCTCCGCCGCGGTCACGGTGAGGTCGACCGGCACGCCGACGTTCCCCAGCGACGCCGAGAGCAGGTCCGGGTCGGTGTTCGACAGGATGGCCAGCTTCCATCCGCGCGACCGGGCCTCGCTCAACGCGGCGGGGACCTCCGGGAACGCCGGCCAGGCCGAGAGCGACACCCCCAGCGTCGTCTCGTCCTCGACCCGAAGGGGCAGCCCCTCGTGGGCGGCCACCTGCCGGAGGACCTCGCCCAGGACTTCCCGGTACGGGATGTCCCGCCGCTCCTGCACCTTCGGTTCGATCTCGTGGTACAGGTCGAGCAGGCGTTCCGCGTCGGCATCGGGCCACAAGGACAGGAACGCCCCCTGGATCCCCTGCTCCCAGTCGATGAGCGTCCCGTAACAGTCGAACGTCGCCCAGCGATCAACCATGCGAAGCGCAATCCTATCGAGGGAGGGCTTGCCGGGCGTTCCCCGGGTCACTAGGTTGAGGGCGCCGTCTAACCGCCTTCCCCGGAGAGGAGTTGCGGCTGTGGCTGGGAAGGCGCGAAAGAGTCGCGTTCCGCGATCCAGGGCGGCCCGCCCGGACCCCCTGAAGGACCTGGTCGAGACCATCATTGGGGGCTCACCCACCATCCTGGAACTCGACGACCCTACCGACGCCGAGATGTGGGGAAGCGATCTCCTCGGTCTCGTGATGAGCTCTGGTGCGGACTCCGAAGCCGTCGTCCGCCTCTGCGACGAGTTGGTGCGATCCCTGTCCCGGCGGCGGACGCCAGATGCGCTCGCCTTCCTGCGCAGCCTCTCGTCCGTTGCGCCGCCGCCCTCGTGCCATCGGGCCCTCCTTGCCGCATCGACCCTGGCGGAGGCGGGAGTGCCAGACCAGCCCTGGGGGGCAGTGATCGGAAAGGAATCATTCTCTGGTGCGTGGCTGGTCACCCACCCGTACCGCGACCAGGACGCCTTGGTGGCCGCATTTCGGCACGAGGGCTGGCCCGTCGACGGACTCTCGGTCCTCATCGACCACAACCTGGGTGGCATCCTGAAAAGCGCCTTCCCGATCGAGGATCCGGGAGGGGTCGCCGACGGCTGGCGAGCCCAGCCCGACATGACCGTCGAGCCGATCGCCGCAGCCGAGATTCGAGGAAGGATCGAACGCGCGCTGGCCATGACCGACATGACCCTCGACCCGCCGGTTGCCGACGAGTTCTTCGCCACCCACGCCCTGCTCGAGGCCCGCATGCGCGCGCTCCCGAAGGGGTGGGAGGAGGAGCCGCGGCCCGAGTTCGGCCGTGCGGAACGGGACACCCTGGTCGACGACTTCCTTGGATCGCCGTGGAGCGCAGGAGTGCCGAACGCCGAGCAGGCGGGACTCTTCGTGGACTATGCGAGCGACTATGGAGCGGGCGATCCGCTCCGCTGGAACCCCGTCGCGGTGGAGCTCTTCCTGTGCGACTGGTACCCGAGGAAGGTTCTGCGAGCCGAGGACGTGGCCCCGACCATCCCGAGCGCTCTCCGAGCGTGGATCCGCTACACCGGCGAGCGGGTGGGCTTTCCCTCCCACCTCGTGGCGGAGACCCTCGAGGCGGTCGATCGGTTCGAGCCCGAGTTACTGGATGCCACCCAGGACCGGACCCACTTCGGACCGGCCAAGGCGATCATGCTGGCCATGATGGACGAGGGCGTGGACCCGACCGATCCTCGGGCCGTGCAATCCTGGATGGAGTCGTTCAACGCGCGGACGACGGCCTAGCGCCGTGCCGTGCTCGGAGACTAACGCCGGTCCTGATCGTCAGGAATCCAGGACGATGATGGCCAAGGGACTGTCCATTCAGTCGAACTCGCTTGGCGGCCTCCCCGAGTACCGTGAACTGGTACAAGACCGCCGACTGGGTCAGCGGCTCGCTGAAGAAGCGATCCTTCGCGCCGGGCCCGACGAAACCGAGGATCGAGTTCGCCGCCACCAGCATGTCGACGACCCAGGCCTCATCTCGAGAAGTCCGCGGCCTGGAGAATGGCTCGCCGGCGGATCCAGTTCTTGCTTTGCTCGACCCCTCCACGCTCGACCAGGTCCGCGTGGCGACCGAGGATGCCGCTCAGTTCGTCCTCCATGGTGACCAGGTCGAACAGGCTCCAGTGGGCGTCCTCGGCGAAGGACATCAGCACGTCAACGTCGCTATCAGGGCCGAAGTCGTCGCGCGGCACCGAACCGAAGAAGGCGAACTCGGTGATCTTCCAGCGCCGGCAGAAGTCCTCGACTCTCGCCCGGTCCACGGGGAGCCGCGGAGTAGCGACCCGCTCGGCAGGTTGCTCCACGTAGGTGAGACTACCTCAGGCTGGGCGGCTCCAGGCCCTGGTCGCGGGCGACGCTGCGGCGGGCCACGGCGAGGCCGGAGCCGGCTCCCCGCTGGGGGCGCTTCATCAGCCCGTCCAGCAGCTCGATGAGCTCGTCCTTGTCGATGGTCTCCCGCTCGATGAGGACCTCGGCCAGCTTGTCCAGATGCACCCGGTGCTCGGTGAGGATCTCCAGCGACTCGTCGTGGGCCTCGTCGATCAGCTTTCGGATCTCCGTGTCGATCTCGAACGCCACCTGGTCGCTGTAGTCGGGGTGCGACGCGAAGTCCCGTCCCAGGAACACCTCGCCCTGCTTCTGCCCCAGGGTCAGCGGCCCGAGCAGGTCGGACATCCCGAACTCGGTCACCATCTGCCGCGAGATCTTGGTGGCCCGGTCCAGGTCGTTCTGGGCGCCCGTGGTGATGTCGCCGAACACGAGCTCCTCGGCCACCCGGCCCCCCAGGAGCATGGCCAGCTCGTCGATCAGCTCGCCCCGGCTCATCAGGAACTTGTCCTGCATGGGCAGGGTCATGGTGTACCCGAGGGCGCGGCCCCTGGGGATGATCGTGATCTTGTGGACGGGGTCCGCGTTCGGCAGCAGGTAGGCCACCAGCGCGTGGCCGCCCTCGTGGTAGGCGATGACCCGCTTCTCCTTGTCGGAGATGATGCGGCTGCGGCGCTCCGGGCCCGCCACCACCCGGTCGATGGCCTCGTCCAGCTCGGACATGGTGACGGCCCGCTTGTTCCGCCGGGCCGTGAGCAACGCGGCCTCGTTGATCACGTTGGCCAGGTCGGCGCCGGTGAACCCGGGGGTCCGCCGGGCGATCACGTCGAGGTCGACCCCGGCGTCGAGCGGCTTGCCCCGCCCGTGGACCCGCAGGATGCCCTTGCGGCCCTCCAGGTCCGGCCGGTCGATGACCACCTGCCGGTCGAACCGCCCCGGCCGCAGCAACGCGGGGTCCAGGATGTCCGGCCGGTTCGTCGCCGCCATCAGGATCACCGCGGTGCTCTGGTCGAACCCGTCCATCTCCACCAGCAGCTGGTTGAGGGTCTGCTCCCGCTCGTCGTGGCCGCCGCCCAGCCCGGCGCCGCGATGCCGGCCCACGGCGTCGATCTCGTCGATGAACACGATGGCCGGCGCGTTCTGCTTGGCCTGCTCGAACAGGTCGCGGACCCGGGCCGCGCCGACGCCCACGAACATCTCCACGAAGTCGGAGCCGGAGATGGAGTAGAAGGGGACGCCCGCCTCGCCGGCCACCGCGCGGGCCAGCAGCGTCTTTCCGGTGCCGGGCGGGCCGAACAGCAGGACGCCACGGGGGATCTTCGCCCCCATGGCCTGGAACTTGGCCGGGCTCTTCAGGTAGTCCCGGACCTCCTCGAGCTCTTCGATGGCTTCGTCCACCCCCGCCACGTCGGCGAACGAGGTCTTGGGCTGGTCCTTGGTCAGCAGCTTGGCCCGGGACTTCCCGAACGACATGACCCGGTTGCCGCCGCCCTGCATCTGGTTCATGAAGAACAGGAACAGCACGACGATGACGACCACGGGCACCACCGTCTGGAGGAGCACCCCGATGAGGGCGGAGGACTTCTGGGGGTTGACGTCGTAGGCAACGCCGGCGTCGTTCAGGAGCTTGGTGAGGTCGCTGCCGGCGTCGGCCAGGTAGCTCACCTGGTACCGCTGGCCGTCGCTGAGCTCGCCCTCGATGACCTGCTTCTGCTCCAGGAAGGTGGCGGAGCGGACGTCGCCCGCGGTGACCAGCCGCTCGAACCGCGACAGCGGGATCTTCCTGGCCTCGGGCCCCTTGAGGGCGAACGAGACGAACAGCCACAGGGCCGCCAGGATCAGGAGGATGTAGATGAAGGGTCCCCGGAGAAGCTTTCCGAGGATCGAGTCGGGCCGATTGGTCGGGATCTCTCTACTCCTGGGGATGCCGGAACCGGCCGAGGGGCGTCCTCCCCGCCGCGCCTGGCGCCGATGGTAGCACAGGGCTGTGACATCACCAGGGGCGAAATGTCCCGGTTCGCGCGCTCGGGGCGCGGCGCCGGCGTCAGCGAATGCCGGAGTCGAAGGTGACCGTGACCTGCGTGAACCGATGCGGCTTCACGGTGGCGGTGACGGAGCTGCCAATGGGGAAGGGGTTGCCCGGCGTCGGCGAGAGTCCCTGAAGAACGTAGCTTCCCGGGGCCAGCGCCACGGTGAAGCGGCCGTCGTCGCCCGACTGCACGGTCGCCACGACGTCGCCCGACGGGTCCTTCACCTGGATCTTCGCCGCCAGCGGCCTGTCGGGACAGGGGCTGTCCGCGCGTTCCACCGGACAGAGCGGCCCCAGGGTCACCAGCCCGTTGATCCCCGAGTCGCCGCCGGAAGACCCGCCCGGGGTCGAGGCCTGCTTCGCGCATCCCACCAGGGCCACGAGCACGAGGAAGAGGGGCACGATCCGTCTCACGCTCGCTTCGACGCTCCGGCCGGGCGCTCGGTTCCTCGCCCTCATCGCACCATCACCGCCATCGAGCCGAGCATAGCCCCCCGCCGACGGCCCCCTACCGGGACCGGCCGTTCGGGGTGTACAACTCGGCCGGGATGCAGACAGACCTTCGAATCGGGACGGAGATTGCGGGCCACCGCGTCCTCTCGGTCCTGGGACGAGGCCCCCGGAGCGTCGTCTACCTGGCCGCCCAGGGATCCTCCTCCGAGAAGGCCGCACTGAAGGTCCTCGCCCCCGAGGTGGGGTCCGACCGTGCCTTCCGCGAACGATTCGTGCGCGAGTCCCGGGCCGCGGCCGCGCTGGACCACCCCAACGTCATCCCCATCCACGAGGTGGGCGAGGCGGACGGGGTCGTGTACCTCACCATGCGGTACGTGGAGGGTGAGGACCTCGGACGCCTGGTGGACTGGTGGGGCATCGCGCCGGAGCACGCCGTCGCCGTCCTGTCTCAGGTGGCCTCCGCCCTGGACGCCGCGCACGCCGCCGGCCTGGTCCACGGCAACGTCAGGCCAGCGAACATCCTGGTGGCTCGGGCTGAGGGGGCCTCGTGGCACGCGTACCTCACCGACTTCGGCCTCGGCGCGGCGGCCGGGGCGAATCTGCCCGCCGACTACGTGGCTCCGGAGCAGTCCCAGACCGAAGGGGTGGATGGCCGGGCCGACGTGTACGCCCTGGGCCGTGTGGCTCGATTCTGCCTGGAGGTTGGGAGGTCCCCCACCCGGGACTCGCCGGAGATCGACGCCGTCATCGCGAGGGCCACGGCCGAGCGGCCCCAGAACCGGTACGCCACGGCCGGCGAGCTGGTCGGGGCGCTCCGGGAGGCCATCACCGCGCCGGCGGCCCGGTTCCCCGGCGCCGAGCAGCCTCCCGCCGCTCGAGAAAGGAGACCGGTCCAGCCCGGCGCCCTCATCGGGCGGGAGCGTGAGCTGGGAGAGCTGCTGGAGGGGCTGCGGGGAGCCGTGGCCGGCCGGGGCCGGCTGTTCCTCGTGGCGGGGGAGCCGGGGGTCGGCAAGAGCCGCCTGGCGGACGAGCTGGCCTCCAGGGCCCGGGCGCAAGGGGTTCGGGTCCTGTGGGGCCGTTGCTGGGAGGCCGGAGGGGCGCCCGCCTACTGGCCGTGGGTGCAGCTCCTCCGTTCCTGCCTCCGCGGCCAGGATCCCGCCACGGTGCGGGAGCAGATGGGGGAAGGGGCCATGGACGTGGCGCAGATGCTTCCGGAGGTCCGGGCCCTGATCCCCGAGCTTCCGCCGCCCCCATCCGTCGACCCGGAGTCCGCCCGCTTCCGCCTGTTCGACTCCACGGCGGCGTTCCTCCGGAACGCGAGTGGCGAGGGGCCATGGCTCTGGTCATCGAGGACCTCCACGCGGCCGACACCGCATCGCTCCTGCTCCTGCGGTTCCTGGCCGGGCAGGTCTCGGACAGCCACATCCTGGTCCTGGCCACCTACCGGGACGTCGAGCTCACCCCCGACCATCCGCTGACCCCTGCCCTTTCGGAGCTCGCCCGCGAGCCGAACACTCGCCACCTGGTCATCGCGGGACTGGGAGAGGCCGACGTGGCGAAGTTCATCGAGACGGCGGCCCACGTCGCCCCACAGGGACAGCTGGTCTCGATGCTGCATCGGGAGACCAACGGCAACCCGCTGTTCCTGGGCGAGGCCGTCAGGCTCCTGGCCGCGGAGGGACGTCTCGACGAGATGGCCGACCCGGCGTCGCTCCGGATCGCGGTGCCGGCCGGGATTCGAGCCGTGATCGGGCGGCGCGTTGACCATCTCGGCGAGACGTGCCAGCAGGCCCTGACGCTCGGCTCGGTCCTCGGTCCGGAATTCACCTCCGAGGTCCTGCGGCGTCTGGCCGAGCTCTCCGCTGACCAGCTCCTGGACGTGGTCGACGAGGTGGTGCAGGCGGGACTGCTGGTCGAGGTACCCGGGGCCCTCGGCCGCTTCCGGTTCTCGCACGGCCTGGTCCGGGAGACGCTGTACGAGGGCTGTCTCCGGCTCGGCGGGTCCGGCTGCACCGGCGGGCGGGGGAGGTCCTGGAGGAGCTGTACGGATCGGACGCGCAACCGCACCTCGCGGAGCTGGCCCACCACTTCTTCGAGGCCGCCCGAGGAGGGGACGCGGAGAAGGCGGCGGACTACGCCCGCCGAGCCGGCGACCAGGCCGCCGGCGCGCTTGCGTACGAGGAGGCGGCCCATCTGTACCGGATGGCGCTCCAGGCCTTCGACACGCAGGCCTCCCCGGACCAGGCGGCCCGCGGCGAGCTCCTGATCGGCCTGGGGGACGCCCAGGCCCGCATGGGGGAGCTGTGGAGCGCCCGGGAGACGTTCCTGTCGGCCGCCGCCATCGCCCGGCGACTCGGGGCGGCCGACATGCTCGGACGGGCCGTGCTCGGCTACGGCGGCAGGGTCACGTACGCGCGAGTCGGCGACGACCCGCATCTCATCCCGCTGCTCCAGGACGCCCTGGTGCTGCTGGGTGGAAGCGACGACCGGCTGCGGGTCCGCCTGCTGACCCGGCTGGCCTGCGCCCTCCGGAGCTCCCCCGACCGCGAGCACCCCGCCGCGTTGTCCCAGCAAGCCGTGGACGTGGCTCGGCGGCTCGGCGACCCGTTGACGCTCGGCTACGCCTTGCGCGGAAAGTGCTTCGCCACGTGGTGGCCCGAGAACGCGCAGGAGCGTCTCGACATCGCGTCCGAGGTCCTCCGGATCGCGACGGAAGTCGACGACGGGGAGCTGATGGTGGAGGCCCACCTCGCGAGGTACGCGGCCCTGGCCGACCAGGGCGCGATGGGGCAGGCGCGGGCCGAGCTCGCCCCCCTGGTCCGCATCGCCGAGGAGCTCCGCCAGCCCGCGCAGCAGTGGGTCGGCTGGGCCCTCCGGTGCCAGCTCGCCCTGCTCGAGGGGCAGTACGGGCTGGCGGAGGACCTCATCCCACTCGGCCTGGAAGCGGACCAGCCCGCCACGCCCATCCGGGACAACGTGGCCGCGGCGAGGTGTCACCTGTTCATGCTCCGAAGGGAGCAGGGCCGAGTCGGCGAGGTCGAAGACCTAATCCGGTCGTCGATGGTGGAATTCCCCTGGTACCCGCTCAACCGGGCCGCCTTGGCGTGCCTGCTGCTCGACCTGGAGCGGATCGACGAGGCCCGAACCGTTTTCGAGGACCTGGCCCGGAACGACTTCGAGGCCCTCTACCGAGACAACGAGTGGCTCCTCGGGATGAGCCTGGCCAGCGAGGCGTGTTCCCTCCTGGGAGACGCCGCCTCGGCGGCGATCCTCTACGACCAGCTGGTCCCCTTCGCCGGGCGACAGGCGATCGGATTCGGGGAGGGGAGCGTCGGCGCCGTCGACCGCTACCTCGGCCTGCTGGCCACCACCATGGGCCGCCTCGACGACGCCGAGCGCCACCTCGGCGAGGGAATCGAGATGAACGAACGGATGGGCTCCAGGCCCTGGGCTGCGCACACCCGGCACGACCTCGCCAGGATGCTGCTGGCACGTGACGGCCCCGGGGACCGGGACCGGGCCGCTCAGCTGCTCGGCGCCGCGCTGGCCACGGCCCGAGAGCTCGGCATGACGGCACTCGAAGCGAAGGTCGAACCACTGGTCACCCCGACGGCCGACGCCCCGGCCTCGCTCGAGCCGGCCACAGGGCGGTGGGTGTTCCGCCGGGAGGGTGAGTACTGGTCCGTGGCCTTCGAGGGCGACGCGTTCCGTCTGCACGACTCCAAGGGCCTCCGGTACCTGGCCGCGCTGCTGGCGGCTCCGGGTCGGGAGATCCACGCCCTGGACCTGGTGGGGGGCGAGGAGGGCGCCGAGCCGGAGCGCGGCCTGATCGGGGACGCCGGGGAGATCCTGGACCCCCAGGCCAAGGCGGCCTACCGCCGCCGGATGGAGGAGCTCCGGGAGGACCTGGAGGAGGCGGAGGCCTGGAACGACCCGGAACGGGCGGCCCGGGCCCGCCAGGAGATGGAGTTCCTGGCCCGGGAGCTGGCCGGTGCCGTGGGGCTGGGGGGCAGGGACCGCAAGGCCGCCTCGGCCGCGGAGCGGGCCCGAGTGAACGTGACCCGCGCCATCCGGTCGGCCCTCGGCCGCATCGCCGAGCACTCACAGTCCCTGGGCCGGCACCTCGACTCCACCCTCCGGACCGGCACGTTCTGCTCCTACGTCCCCGATTCCCGGCTCCCGCCGGCCTGGCACCTGTAGAGAGAACTTTTTCCGGTCGTTCAGCCCGAGTGAACGGGCGTTCCGTCGTTCCTCACGCCTTCCGGTTGAGGACCAGATCTGGGAGACGGGCTCCCGGACAGGAACGGAAGGAGACGGAGATGAGCGAACGAGTCGGTCGGTCCCTGAAGGGGATCGTCACGGCAGCGTTGTCCCTCCTGATCGTGACCGGCCCCGTCACCGCCGCGCTGGCGGACGGGGGGCCGGGCCGGGTGCTTCCGAAGGGCCAGCAGTCGGCGACCGGACGGCCGGGGTTCGGCGACCTCATCGGGGCGCCGAGCGACCCGGCGGCCTCGGCCGACCGGCCCGGATTCGGCGATCTGATCGGCACAACCAACCACCCTGCGGTCGTGAGTGAGCGCCCCGGGTTCGGGGACCGCATCCAGTCGGCGCGGCCGGGATTCGGCGACCACATCGTGCCCACACCGGTGCACGTGCAGGCTCCGGCGCCCGTCGCCGTGGGAGCCCCGGCTCCCGGCTCGTCGACGAACTGGACCCCACTCGGGCTGCTCCTCGCAGCGGTGGTGCTCGTCGCGGCGGGGGCCACGATGACGCGGCGCTTTCGGAGGACACCCGCGATCTGAGCAAGACCGCACTCCGGACGCCTTCCTGCCCGCGTCCGCTGGAGAGGAGGGCCGCCTCGTGCGGCTCTCCTCTTCGTTATCCGAGGACGCCCTCGTAGGCCTCCGGCTTCAGGGTGGCCACGTAGGGGAGGTTGCGGAACTTCTCGGCGAAGTCGAGGCCGTAGCCGACCACGAACACCGGCGGGATCTCGAAGCCCTTGTACTTGATCGACACGGGCACCTTGGCCATCCCCTGCTTCTCCATCAGCGCGCAGACCTCCAGGCTGGCCGGCCGGCGGGTCCGGAGGTTCTTCAGCAGGTAGTTCAGGGTCAGGCCGGAGTCCACGATGTCCTCCACCAGCAGGACGTTGCGGCCCTCGATCTCGTGGTCGAGGTCCTTCAGGATCCGCACGACGCCGGACGTCTTCGTGGCCGCGCCGTAGGACGACACGGCCATGAAGTCGAACTCCAGCGGCAGCCGGATGTGCCGAGACAGGTCGGCCATCATCACGAACGCGCCCTTCAGCACGCCCACCAGCAGCAGGTCCTGCCCCTGGTAGTCGCGGGTGACCTCCTCGCCCAGCCGGCGCACCGTGTCCTGGATCTCCTCGCCGGAGATCAGGACCTTCTCGATGTCGGTCTCGTGGTCGGGCACGTGAGCCAGCAGTGTAGGAAGGGGAGCTTCGATACGCGAACGGGAGATCGGATCTGCGATGCCGACGTCCATTGGAAGCTCCCCCCTCTAGTGGCGTGTGCCCGCGGCTCCGGGGGAAGTTCGGGCCACGCGAACATACTCCTTCTCCCGGACGGCGAGCAATCCCTCGGCCAGATTTCGCCTGCGGCCGGGGACGCCCGCGGCCAGGTCGAGGATGGCCGCGACGTGGTCTTCCTGTGGCGCCACGTGGAGCGCGATGAGGCCCAGGCGGGCCACCCGGCCGGCCACGGCCCGGGGCAGCGAGGCCAGCTCGGCCGCCGGGAGCGTGAAGCCGTCCGGCACCTCCTCCAGCAGCTCCCGCGCCGCGGCCTCGGACTGCCGGGCCAGCTCGTCGGCGTCGGTCCGAAGTAGTGCGGCGCTGCGGGCGATGGGGTGCTTCACCTCCCGCCCCAGCGCCCGTTCCATCGCGGGAAGGACCGTGTGGCGGATCGCGTTGCGCGGAATCCCGAGGTCGCGGTTGGTCGGATCGATGCGGGGGCGAAGCCGGAGCGCCCGCACGAACGCCTCCACCTCCTCCCTGGTGACGTCGATGAGGGGCCGCACCATCGGCCCCTCCGCGGGCCGGATCCCCGCCACCGAGCCCAGCCCACCGCCCCGCGTCAGCGCCAGCAGGACCGTCTCCGCCTGGTCGTCCAGCGTGTGGCCGGTCGCGGCCCGGGTGGCCGGGGCGTCGCGCAGCACGCCGGCCAGCGCGCCAAGGCGCACGGCCCGGGCCCAGGCCTCCACCGACTCGCCCCGGTCGGGCCGGTCCTCCGCCGTCCGGAGGTGAAACGGCAGCCGCAGCCGCTCGGCCTGGCGGCGGGCGTACGCGGCGTCCTTTCCGGAGTCCGGCCGGAGCCGGTGGTCGAAGTGGAACACCTCCAGCCGGATCCGGAACAGCCGCCGCAGCCGGTGCAGCGCGTGCAGCAGGCAGGTGGAATCCGGGCCTCCCGACAGGGCGACCAGGACGCGATCCCCGGGCATGAGCATGTGGTGCTCGCGGACGGTGGCGGTGACGCGTTCCAGCACCCGGGCGACCGCGGGAGGCCGGCGCGCGGCCACGGCAGGCGCTACCGGGCCGGTCCCACCCGGGCCAGCCACTCCTCCGGCTTCAGCACCTCGGACATGGAGGGAAGGTTCGCCTCGTCATCCCACACCCGGTTGAAGCCGTCCATGCCGACACGGTCCACGATCTCCGCGACGAACCGCTCGCCGACGTCGTACTGGCGGATCTTCGACTCGAAGCCGATCAGGCGCTGGAACGACCGCTCCAGGCCCGACGAGCGCCGACGTTCCTGGAGGGACCGGCGCATCCGGCCCGCCTCCGGGATCCGCCCCTCGCCGACCCGGTCCATGACGAAGTTCGCGTGGCCCTCCAGCAGCGACATCATGGCCTGGATGCCCTCCAGGATGGCCCGCTGCTCCGGGGTCATCAGGAGCAGAACCAGGTCCTGGCCCCGCTTGCCGCCCTTGGTGCGGAGCTCCTCGACGACGCCCTTCAGGGCTTCCACGATCTGGTGCGGGTCGAGCTGGACCGCCGACAGGTACGCGTCGATCCGGCCGGTCAGGTAGCCCCGGAGCCACGGGACGGCGCCGAACTGGACCCGGTGGGCGGCCTCGTGCAGCGACAGCCACCTCCGGAAGTCCCGCCGCGGGAAACGAAAGCGCCGTTCCGCTCCGACCACGTTCGGCCCCACGAAGTACAGCAGCCCGTCGTCGTCGGGCGGAACGAACAGGTCGTACTGCCCCAGGACCTTCCGGGAGACGTATCCCATCAGGATCCCGATCTGGAGCCCCAGGCCCTTGCGGCGGATGGCCACGCCCGCGCCGTCGCTCCGGTGGGCCAGCACCCGCTCCGCCAGCGGCTCCAGCACCCGCTGGAACCCGCGGAGATTCGCGTCGATCCACTCGGAGCGGCTCATGACCCAGGCCCGGGCCCGGTACCCGGAGGGCTGGAGGCCGGTGAACTCGACCACCAGGTCCTGGGCCTCGGACACCGCTTCGGCGAAGTCCTCGTCCAGGCGGGCCCGCTCCACGTCGGTCAGGTGCGCGCCGGCCCCGCCCACCCTGGCGCCCACCATCGACGCGACCTGCCAGTCGACCAGCCGGGATGCCTGCTCGCCCATCTTCCAGTCCAGGGCCCGCACGGCTACCTCCCCCTCACCAGGGGGCATCCCCGAACCGCGCCCGAGGGAATCAGCTCTCCGCCTTGGCCCTGGCGGCCTTCATGGCGGCGGACCGGGCCCGCCCTTCCGCGACCCGACGGTCCGTGCCTTTGGCCAGCTGCTCGGCCAGGACACGCTCGAGGGTCTCCTGGTCGAGCTCGATGGCTTCCGCTTTGGGCCGGGGAGGTGCGGGAGCGGCTGCCGGCGCGGAGGCCCCCGCGGCCGGTGCCGCCGCAGCAGCGGGCGCCTGTCCAGCCGAGCCAGCCGCGGCGGGAGCGGCTCCAGGTGCGGGCGCAGCGGGCGCGCCGACGGCGACCGGTTGCGGCGGCGCCACGATGGGCGGGGGAACGGGCTGCACCGCGACGGGCGGAGACGCCTGCCGCCACGACCGCTGGAGGCCGACCTGGGGCTCCGGAGCCCGGACCCCGGCTCTGGGCCGCCCCTCCGCGTCCTCGTCCCGAGAGAAGCGCGGGGAGAACCGGAGGTACGAGAACGCTGCCAGCAACAGGATGATGCCCCCCAGCACGATGGCTCCCTCGGCCATCCAGTACACCCACCCGCCGGTGTCCCGGGACGGGGACTGCGTCGGGTTGATGCTGACCTGGGCCAGCGCGGCCTGTGGGAGCAGGACGACGCCGAGGATCGCGGCAACGAGCGGCACCATCGGTCGGGACAGACGGGGACGGCGCGAGCGCATCGGGCCGATTCTACCGGAAGGGTTTCCGCGGCGAGCCCGGCGAAGCGAGGCCCGTCCGGCCCCTGGACGTGGGGTCCACCGACCCGAGATCCGCGAACGCGGCCGGCGCATCCTCGCCGGTGACGAGAGACGAGACCCCGAGACGGGAGGGCGGAAATGGACGCCTACATGCTGGTGCAGACGCAGATCGGGCAGTCGCGGGAGGTCGCGCGGGAGATCGGCCGCCTGGAGGGTGTGGTGTACGCGGAGCCCATCACGGGTCCGTACGACGTCGTCGCCCGGGTGAGGGGCCGGGACATGTTCAGCCTCAACGGCACCACCCTCGCCGCCATCCAGGAGATCCCGGGGGTGACCCGCACCGTGACCTGCCCGATCTCCTCCGTCCCGGAGCTGACCACGGCGGCCACGGCAGCCACCTCTGCCTGAGCCCGCAACCCGGGCCGGGAGTTGCGACAATCGAGGGGTGACGGACTCCTCCACCACGACGCTCCCGGTCGAGACCGAACGGCCCTCCGCCGACGACGTCGTCGATCCCGAACGGCTGTGGCTGGTCGTCGTGTGGAACGATCCGATCAACCTGATGTCCTACGTGACCTACGTGTTCCAGAAGCTGTTCGGGTACAGCCTGGAGAAGGCCACCCGGCTGATGCTCGACGTGCACCACAAGGGCAAGGCGGTGGTGTCCAGCGGGAGCCGCGAGCACGCGGAGTTCGACACGTTCCGCCTCCATGCCCACGGCCTGTGGGCCACCATGCAGCGAGGTTGAGGCGATGCGGGGGGCGAGGATTCGGCGAACGCGCCGCGGCGACTTCGAGCTCCGGCTGCCCGGGGCCGAGCGCGACGTCCTGCGGTCCCTCCCCTCGCAGCTCCGGGTGGTGCTGCGGTCGGGCGACCCGGCCCTGGAACGGCTGTTCCCGCCGGCCTACGCGGAGGACGCGCGGTTGGAGGAGGAGTATCGCGGGCTGGTCCGGGAAGACCTGGTCGTGACCCGGGAGACCTCCCTGGACGTCATGGCGTCAACCATCGACGCGACCCGCCTGGACGAGGAACAGGTCCTGGCCTGGCTGAGCGCCATCAACGACCTACGGCTGGTGCTCGGGACCCGTCTCGACGTGACCGAGGACCTCTATGAGACCGGACTGCCGGAGAACGACCCGCGGACCGTTCCCTTCGCCATCTACAGCTACTTGGGCTGGCTGGAGGAGCAGGTCGTGCTGGCGCTGGCCTCCGGGTTGGACCCGGCCGGGACGCGGGACTGAGCCAGGGCGTCCCGGCGTCACCGGCGTCAGGCTTGGCTACGACCCTTCCTGGACCTGGTAGATCTCGTCGGCCACCAGGCCGTGGGCCTCCCGGTGCACCGTGGCCGCCGTCTCGGCATCCGGCGCGTCCACCAGGCAGAACACCTTGCCCGACCCCTCGTCAACCCAGTAGCGCAGGTACTTCACGCCGTACTGGTCCTGAGTCTTCACGTCCGCCGCGTGAGCGTCGGCCACGTCCTTCGCGGTCGACCCCTCGGGCAGCTCCTTGTGCACGTCCATGAACAGTGGCATCGCGCCTCCTTCCGTTCCGGCGGGCCAACCCTACCTCGTTTGACGGGTCGAACGGTTGCGTGAATCCTCGACCGTACGCGGTTGGACGGGCCGCGGGACGAGGAGAGGAGGACGGATGTTCCCCACCCCGAAGAAGACGATCGCGGGGCTCACCGAGAGCCTTCGGGGCCGCCTCTCGGAGCCGATCCAGGCCCTCGGCATGTTCATGCCCCGGTCGGCCCTCACCCCCGGCCAGTCCGGGCGCGACGTGAAGCACCTCATGAAACAGCCGGTGGCCGTCGCGGTGACCCCGACTCGGCTCCAGGTCTTCGCCTTCAAGGTCGGGGCGTATTCGGGAAGCGTCAAGGTCCTTGACGAGCTGGCGTCGTGGCCCCGGGCCGGCGTGCGGGTGGTGCGCGGGCAGGACGTCCACACCCTCCGGGGGGTGGACTTCAACATCGGGGTGACCCAGAACCTCATCGGGCTCCAGTTCCCGGACGGCCACAGCGTGCTGTTCGGCTACACCCCGCTGGGCGGCACGATCCGCGAGCTGGAGGACTCCTTCGTCCGTGAGCTGGCGAAGGACGCGCCGCAGCGGGACGCCCCGGCCGGGCCGGCGTTCAGCTCGTAGCGGCTCGCCGGCGATCGACGGCGGCGACGGGCTGCCGCCGTCCCCACTGCATGACCCGCACGGCCGTCAGGGTGGCGGCGGCCAGGACCACCCCCATCACCAGGATCCGGAACCACGTCGAGCCCGCGTCGGTTCCCGCGCTCAGCGCGTGGACGGTCCCGGCCGCGAACACCACGAAGCCGCCGTAGTGGACGCGCCGCCAGAGGCGTTTGGGGATCCGTGACCGCGCGAGCGACGTGATCTCGACGGCCAAGAGGACGTACATGGCGGCGATGCCCCAGGCCACGGCGGCGGGATGCCAGTTCCCCGTGAACGGGACCAGGACGTTCACCAGGCTGAACTGCACGTACGTGTCGAGGAGGATCGCGCCGACGTGGACGCCCGTGAACACCACCGCGATGCCACCCAGGAAGCGGTGAAGGTCGAACAGCCACGCCGGGCGGGGCCGGGACCCCATCGCGCGGGTGGAGATGGCCAGGCCCCACAGGACCGAGGCCGCCGCCAGCGTCCACGCCACGATCCCCGAGGCCCGGGCCGTGTACCAGACCAACGTGGAGCTCATCGCGTCGCCGGACCGGCCAGGACCGGGACCGCCTCGGCCGCCTCGGCCGCCTCGGCGGTGTCCGGAGGCGGAGGGGAGATCACCGGCGAACCGGTGAACCGAACGAGCCCGGCGCTTCGGTGCACCGCGCCCGCGTCGTCGACGAGGAGGCCCTCGGTCCCGGTCGCGCGGAGGAGGTCGAGCCCGTCGCGGGGTCCAGCCAGGAAGAGTCCCTTGGCCAGCACCTCGGCCTGCCAGGCTCGCGCCGCGACCACCGACGCGGAGAGCACGCCGGTCCGGGCGGGCCGGCCGGTGGACGGATCGATCAGATGATGACGGCGATCGGCGGCCGGGCCCCACGTTCGCCTGGCCCGCGTGCTGGTGGCGACGGCGCCGTCCAGGAGCCCCACGACGGCCGCCGGCTCGGGGTGCCCGGGGTGCTCCACGCGAATGGTCCACGAGTCGCCGCGCGGCGGCGTCCCCTGGACACGGAGGTCTCCTCCTACGTTCACGCAGCACCCCTCGGCACCGAGCGCCAGGAGCTCCTCGCACAGCAGGTCCGCGGCGAGGCCCTTGCCGATGCCGCCGGGATCGAAGCCCACACCACGCGGAAGCGTGACGGTGGAGGCGATCGGGTCCACCAGGATGGCCTCGTAGCCCCGGGACAGCGGCGAGTTCGCACCCGTGGAGCGCTCCGAGAGCAGCTCGAAGCTCCGGTCGTATCCCGCCCGCAGCACCGCACCGAGCACCGTGGGGTCGTACCAGCCGCCGGTGACGCGAGCGCCTTCCACCGACAGCTCGACCAGGCGAAGGGTCTGGCCGGAGACGTGGACCGGCCGCCCGGCCATCTCGTTCATGCGGCTGACCTCGCTGTCGGGCCGGAACCGGCTCCACCTGGCCTCCAGGTCCTCGACGAACCGCCACCCCAGGCCCGGCAGCGACGGCGGTCCGCCCACCACGACGACCTGGACGTCGGATCCCATGGCCCGGAACCGAGCTTCAGCTGCCATTGCTCGTCACCGAACCTCCCGAGCTGGGCGCGGCCGGCTGGGCCGACCAGCTCTTCGAGGTCGTTCCCGAGCTCGTCGATCCCGAGGAACTCGAGGACGATGAGCTCGAGGAAGAGGAACCGGTCGCCGTGCTGGTCGAGGCCGTGCCGCTCGTGGCCACGGCGGATGTCGCCGCCGCCCGGATCGCCATCGACCCCCCCAGCCCCAGGAACGTGGCCACACTGAGGACGGCCGCCAGGACGCGGGATCGAGCGGCCGCATGCCGGCGCCTCCGACGGGGCCGCGGGCCGGCCGGCTTGGAAGCCCCCGCCGCTGTCGGGCGGTTCGGCGTGGTCCGTTCGTTGTACGTCACGGCTGCCCTCCGTTCTCCGGGTCGAGGTGATCGAGCCCAAGTCTCGTCGCGCGCCCTGAGCCGGCCGTGAATGGAACCTGAGAGGTCTCTGTGAACCCACGCGATGAGCGCATCGATCGGGGGTTGCCCCGGCCCCGCAGAGCCCCGTCACCGGCTGACCGCCAGGATTCAGGGACGTCGCCGACCTCGTTCAGGTGACTCCGAGGCGGATTCGATAGCAGACCACCATCGGGTACGAACCATCGCCGAGGACTCGATGCGCCGTATGCCGAAGCTGCTCGAACGCCTCCTCGACCTCCGGCGCCTCGCCGCCGAACAGGGCGCGGGGGCCGCCCACGCTCTCGGCCAGACCGACGATCCGGCCGGCGTCCGGTCCACGCCATGGCAGACGATTTCCCGTGCGAACCGGAAGTGCCCGCTCTCACGAATCCGTTCGAGGTGGCGCTCCTTGGGCCACGTCGCCGCTCCCGCCTCCAGGCCGAGCCGCTTGCGGGCTGCGCGCCGCGCCTCGAAATGGGCGGCGAAGGCGTCATCCACCTCCGGATGGACCACCGGCGGCACGTCGTAGTCGTAGGCCGCGAACACACCGCCGGGCCGAAGGATCCGGGCCGACTCGTCGAGCGCCGCCGCGGGCTCCATCCAGTGGAATGCCTGAGCACAGGTGACGACGTCCGCGCAGTCCGCGGCCAGACCCGTGTCCGCGGCGAACGCCTCCACGTAGCGCGCGTTGGGCGCCGTGGTCGCGAGACGGGCCCGGGCGACCATCGCCGGGTTCGGCTCGACGCCCAGGACTTCCGCCGCCCGCTCGGACCAGACCCGAGTCGAGAGCCCGGTGCCGGCCCCCAAATCGACGACCAGAAGGGGCCGCTCCACCTGCGCGACGAGCATCAGGATCTCCAGCAGGGCCGGAGGAGGCGCGGGACGGTGGCGGTCGTAGACCTCGGTGAACCCGTCGCCCTCGTACCCGGACCGGTCGATCAGCACCCGCGAGAACTCGTTCACGGCCGAGATGGTAAGGCCGGCGCCTCTGCGGCCGTCTTCCTGCCGAGGGGTCGGTCTCGTCGCATAGCATCCTCACGTGATCCGGACCGCTCGCTTCGAGGATCTCGGCTCGCTTCGCGCGATCGACGAGCTCGCTGTCTACCAAAGGGAAGGCCGTGCCTGGGTCGCGACTGACGAAGACGACCGGCCGGTCGGGTACATACTGGCGCGGGTCGTCGACTCCAACGCCCACATCGATCAGGTCTCGGTGCATCCGAATCATGCGCGTCAGGGGATCGGCGCGGATCTCATCGAGACAGTCGTTGCATGGGCCAAGCAGCATCGGCTTGCGGCGATCACGCTCACGACCTTCTCGGAGGTTCCCTGGAATGCTCCCTACTACCAGCGGCTTGGCTTCAAGAGGGTCGCCGACGTCGAGGTCACCGATGGGCTTCGTCGGATCCGCGACCATGAGGCCGCTCATGGGCTTGCCGAGTGGCCGCGCGTGACCATGCGCCGTCCGCTGACCGGCTGAGTTCAGCTCATGGGGTGACAACCGCCGCATGCGTCGTCGCTGTGGAGCCGGAGGTCGGACTCGAACCGACGACCTGCGGTTTACGAAACAGGATGCGCTTGTCTGGGTCATGCGACGCAGTGCGTCATGGTGCCTCTGAGCAGGACATTTAGTCCACGCGGTCGAGCACCATAGGCCTGCGTACCCAGGGAGCACATTCCCCCTGGATTCCCAATCAGCCGACCTTGTGCCATGACGCGCTACCTCTGAGGCGGCAACTCACCGGACTCGAGATCCGCGATCAGGTCCAGTAGGCCCGCCGCCTCCCAGGCCCGGTTGCGGGCCGATTCGCTGAGGCGCACCAGGATGCCTGCTTTCTCGAGGTCCGCCATGCCGTTGGTCACTGCCGGCCTCGTTCGTCTGGTGGCCGCCACTCCCACCGGCACGGTGATGATCGGGTGGCCAGGCAAGGCATCGATGATCGCCCATGCAGCGGCGTCCGAGCGGGGATCGGAGTGCTCTCGAAGCTGCTTTCGCCACCGCTCTTGCAGCGCGGCGACCTCGGCAGCGTAGCGAGCTGCGAGCCCTGCCGCTTGAGCCGTGGCCGCTGCGAAGGTCTGCAGCCACTCTGGGATGCGGTCCTCTCGGAACAGGGTCAAGCCTTCGATGTACCGCTTCTTGTCGCGAGCCAGCACGACGCTGACCGGCGGCACGAACGTGGGGGCCAGTCCGCGTCGGCGGAGGATCACCTGCACCAACGCACGTCCGGTGCGGCCGTTGCCGTCATCGAAGGGATGGATCGTCTCGAACTGGGCGTGAGCGACGGCCGCCTGGACCAGCGGGGGGAGCGTGTCGTCGTTGCAGAAGCCGCAGAGGTCGTCAAGCAGCCCCTCGATCTCCTCGATGGGTGGAGGGACGAAGTCGGCCCCGCAGGGGTTGTAGTCGTTTCCGCCGATCCAGTTCTGAGATCCGCGAAACCGTCCGGCGATCTTGGCTCTCGGATCGCGGGCCAGCAGCCGGCCGTGGATGTCCAGAAGATCCTGCTCCCGGATGGCTTGGACTGTTACGGCGCGCTCGATCGCAAGCTGCATGGCGTCGATGTTGGCGAGGATCTCCGCCGCCTGTGGCCCGACCGAGCCGCCCGTCTCCTGCTTGGCTTCTGCATGAGCCAGGGCCCGGGTCTCGACCTGTAGACCTTCGACCTTGGAGGAGGCAATCGATTCTGTCCTGAGGAGGAGCCGGGCCAGTGGCACCAGCTCCGGCCCGGCCCCGCGATTCAGCTCCGCGACTGCCTTCTCGGCCTCGGACACGACGCCCGCCACATCTCCGGGAAGCGCGAGCTGGAGCTCGGAGATGGGCTCTGGGATGAAGGCGTCGTATTCGCAGCCCCTCCGGTACCTGGGGGGCGCGTAGAGAGCTGGGTTCGACTCCCAGACCCGCCGCACATACCTGCCTCGCATGCCGTCTACCCTTTCCCTCTGACTCGCCATGGTAAAGGCTAGGCTCTATCCTTTACCCTAATCTCGGCGATAGACGCTGGCAGGACTCCAGGGGGAGGGAAGCATGACTCCCTGCCTGAACGGGCTTTCTCGTGGAGCCGGAGGTCGGACTCGAACCGACGACCTGCGGTTTACGAAACCGCTGCTCTGCCAGCTGAGCTACTCCGGCGACTGGCAAACAACGCGGCAGGCAACGGACCCAGGAACCTTCGGCAGCCGCGTGCGAAGTGTAGCGAACGGTCGCGGACGCGGGCCGAGCCGCCGGTCCCGCTCCGATGCTCAGCAGGTGAGGTGCAGCGCTGCGGCCGTGGCCGCAGGGTCGAGCTCCTCGTAGCGCCGGACAGCCTCCGGGGTGGACAGGGCCTCCACCTCGATCCCCCGGGACCGAATCCACTCCAGCGCGTCCGGGTCCGGGCGCATCCGTCCGTCGGCTCCCGTTCCGACCACGAGGTGCTCGGGCAGCTCGTCCAGGACCTCCTCCAGGTCCTCGATCACCAGCGAGTGGCCATCCTTGCGCCACCAGTCGGAGACCACCCGACCGGGAAGGACGATCACGTCCCGCGAGTACTCCTTCCCGTCGATCCGAACTCGCCCGAACTCGTACTGCTCGATCCGCGGCATGGCCTCATCACCTCCACCGGAGCGTACCCAAGCCGGACTCTCGCCGCGGGGGACCCGCATACACTGCGCGCAGTGGCCAGGTCGCTCCGCGTCGGTGTGCAGCTGCCCGAGGTCGAGCGCGAGGTGCGATGGCCCGAGTACCGCTCCATGGCCCGGGCCGCCGAGGACGCCGGGTTCGACTCCATCTGGGTCGGCGACCACCTCCTGTACAGAGGCGACGGGAAGCCGGAGCGAGGGCCGTGGGAAGCGTGGACGCTGCTGTCCGCGCTGGCCGCGGTGACCGACCGGGTCCGCCTCGGGCCGCTGGTCGCCTGCGCCGCCTTCCATCCGCCCGGCCTCATCGCGAAGGCAGCCGCCACCATCCAGGAGGTGAGCGGGGGGCGGTTCGTCCTGGGCCTCGGGGCCGGATGGAACGAGCACGAGTTCCGGGCCTTCGGCATCCCGTTCGACCGTCGGGTCGACCGCTTCGAGGAGGCCTTCACCGTCATCCGCCGGCTGCTGGAACTGGAAGGGGAACGGGTGACCCTCCACGGCCGGTTCCATCAGGTGGAGGACGCCGTGCTGCTCCCCCGCCCGGAACGGCGGCCCGCCCTCATGATCGGGAGCACCGGCCCCCGCGTCCTGTCCATCGCGCTGCCCCACGTCGACGCCTGGAACACCTGGTACGACCTGTACGGGAACACGCCGGAGGGGTTCGCCCGCGAGAACGCGAAGGTCACAGCGGCGGCGGAGGAGCTCGGGCGCGACCCGGCGACCATCGTGCGGAGCGCCTGCGTCCTGGTGGTGGTGGACCGCTCCGTCGTCGAGCGGCCGGTTGACCAGGGCGTCACGCCCCTGGAGGGCTCCCCCGACCGGATCGCGTCGGGGCTTCGCGACCTGGCCGAAGCCGGGGCCGACGAGGCGATCCTGGTGCTCAGCCCGATCACCGAGCGATCGATCAGGACGTTGGGCGAGTCCCTGGCCCTCCTCGCGTAGCGCGCCGGAACCGCCCGCCGGACGCTCCCGCTACGCCTCCTCAGCCGGAGCGTAGGTCGCGAGGACCGCGCCCGTGCTCACCACCTGATGGTCGACGAGGCGCAGCGCCCTGAGAGCACCGTCGTCGCGGAAGAGGCGCTTCCCGCCACCCAGGACGACGGGATCGATCATGAACCGGAACTCGCCGACCAGATCGTGCTCGATCAGGGTCTTCACCAGCTCCGTGCTGCCGATCACCAGCAGGTCGTCGCCGGCCTCCTGCTTCAGCGCCCGCACGGCCTCGGCGACCTCGCCCTGGAGCACGATGGAGTTCTGCCACTCGAGCGGGTCGGCCAGCGTCCTCGACGCCACGTACTTCGACCGCGTGTCCAACGGCTCGGCGAGGGGCTGCTCCTCCTCCGAGGCGTTCGGCCAGTGCGACGCGAATCCCTCGTAGGTCCGGCGCCCCAGCAGGAAGCCGCCCGCCCCGGTCACGTTCTCGAGCACCCAGTTCATCGAGGCGTCGTCGAAGTAGCGCAGATGCCAGCCCCCGTGTTCGAAACCGCCCGTGGTGTCCTCGTCGGGGGCACCGGGCGCCTGCACGACGCCGTCGAGGCTCATCCACTCCTGCACGATCACATTGCGCATCTGGGCCTCCTTCCGGCGCTCAGGCGGCGCCGGCGTGGGAGCGCCACACCTTCAGGAACGCGTCCTCCAGGACCAGGCGGAGGTTGAGGTTGGTCTCGTCGGCGATGGCGGCCCGCGCCTCCTCCACCATACCGAGGGCCCGCGCGGCGGCAACCGGGTCACCGGCCTCCGGGGGCAGGTCGAGGTTCATCCGCTGGGCAGCCTCTCCTCCCCGGGCCGTCGCGATGCGGTCCCGGAGCAGGCTCGACGCCGCGAGCATCACCCAGTCCACGTGGTCGCGCTCGGCCCGCCGGAGCCGGCGCTTGTGCCGGTCCTCCAGCCGCCGGACCACGCCCCGGAACGCATCCTCCACCCGGCCCCGGTCGTCCAGGAAGGGCGCCAGCTCCTCCTCCAGGGCGCCCTTCAGGCCCTTGCGGTACCGGTCGCTCGAGGCCAGCACGACGTCCGCCGCGCCGAGGGCCCCGGCCGGCCCGGTCGCGGCCAGCCGCAGCGCCTCCACCGCCGCATCCCGAAACGACAGGCCGTCGCCGGACGCGGCCAGGCGCCGGGCCCGGCCCAGGTTCCCGCCAGCTAGTCTGGCGCAGAGTAGTGCGAGCGACGGCTCGACCCCTTCCTCGGCCAGCCGCCCCGCCACGAAGGGCTCCGCCAGCGGCAGGAACGAGACCACGTGGCATCGGGAGAGCACGGTCTCGGGAAGCTCGTCCGGCCGCGCCGAGAGGAGCAGCAGCACGGCGTCGGCCGGCGGCTCCTCCAGCACCTTCAGCAGCACGTCCGCGGCCGCCGGGTTCAGCCGGTCGGCCTCCCGGATCACGAACACCTTCCGGCCCGGCTCGGGGGCCGTCCGGAAGGCGGGATGCCAGATCTCCTCGCGCACCGTGTCGACGTGGATGTCCCGGCCCTCGGGCTCCACCACGAACATGTTGGGGTGCCGCTCCTTCAGCGCCAGCGTGCAGGCCCGGCACTCGCCGCACCCGCCCCGGTCGCACAGCAGCGCCGCCGCGAACGCCTGCGCGGCCTGCTGCTTCCCGCACCCCTCCGGCCCCGCCAGCAGGTAGGCGTGGTGCGGCCGGGCGGCGGCCTGGCGCAGGAACGCCATGGCCGCGTCCTGCCCGGGAACGCGGTCCAGCACCGGTACGACGGAGACCTCGCTCACGGCTTCGGGGTCTCCGCCTGGGGCCCGCGGACCACGCGCATAAGCGCCTCTCGAACCTGCTCGTGCACCACTTCGGGCGGCCGCCCGGCGTCGACGACCACGATCCGCTCGGGGTGCTCCTCCGCGATCTTCAGGAAAGCGTCGGCGACCTTGGCGTGGAATGGCGGGCCCTCGGACTCGATGCGGTCCGCGTCGCCGTCCTGTCCCGCCCGGGCCAGGCCCTCCTCCGGCTCGAGGTGCAGCAGGATCACCAGGTCGGGGAACAGGCCCTGGGTCGCCCACACGTTGAGGGTCAGCACGTCCTGCTCGCCCAGGCCCCGGGCCACGCCCTGGTAGGCCAGGGACGAGTCGATGAACCGGTCGCACAGCACGACCTTCCCTTCCTCCAGGGCCGGCCGGATCACCGCGGCGACGTGCTGCGACCGCGAGGCCGCGAACAGCAGCGCCTCCGTGCGCGGCTCGACGGTTCCGGTCTTGGGATCGAGCAGCAGCTCCCGGAGGCGCTCCCCGAGCTCGGTCCCTCCCGGCTCCCGGGTCACCAGCACCCGGATGCCCTCCCGTTCCAGGAGCTGCCGGGCCAGCTCGATCTGCGTGCCCTTGCCCGCGCCCTCCACACCCTCGAACACCACGAACACGCCCGGACGGGGGCCCTTGACCAGGCGGGGCAACAGGGCCAGGGGCTGAGGCTTGGTCAACCGGTGGCGCCGGAGGCCGCGAAGCGAGGACGCGCCGGCCAGCAGCACCACGACCCCGCCGGCCCACAGGGCGATCCGGGTCCCGGCCAGGTCGAGCCGCACCCCCCCGACACTCGTCCCGTGATCCCCCACGGCGCCCGCGATGAGCGGGAAGACCACGAACGACCCGAACATCCCCAGGCGCGACATGACGGTGAGGGTGGCGAAGGTCCGGCCCCGGAACTCGTCCGCCACGTTCTCCTGGAGCAGGGCGTACCCGGTCACCCACGTCATCCCCGCGAAGAACCCCAGGAACACCGTCACCAGCGACGCGAGCAGGATGTTGGGCATGGCCGCGTCCACGAACAGGGCGACGGCGCCGGAGATCATGGCGATCGGGAAGAGGTGCTCGCGCTCGATGAACTTGCTGACCTGTCCGAGCGAGGCCATGCCGAGCCCCATCCCGATCCCGATGGACGTGACCAGGAATCCCCAACCCGAGCTTCCCGCGTGCAGGGTGAGGCGGGCGAACACGGGGCCGAGCGCGATCACGGACCCCACGCCGGCGAACGCCACCACGATGCCCACGGTCATGGCCCGGACCAGGGAATGCCGCCGCAGGAACCGGATCCCGTCCTTGATGTCCTTGCCGGCCCGGGACAGCTGGAACGGCGCGCCCTGGGTCGCGGTCCGGCGGATGGGCAGCTGGTTCACCATGTAGGCGGAGAACCCAAACGTTCCCGCGTCCAGCCACAGGGCCAGGGACTCCGGGGTGTGCTGGAAGTAGGGCACGCTGTGTCCGATGGCGACGGACACCCCGACCAGGACGGCGAAGACGATCCCTCCGAGGGGGAGCGTGCCGTAGGTCGTGGCCAGGCCGAGCGTGTTGGCGTTCACCAGCTGCCTTCGGGGGACCAGGTTCGGGACGCTGGAGTCCTTGGCCGGCGTCCACACCAGCGACAGGCACTCGATGCAGAACGACAGCAGCAGGATCGCCCACAGCCGGCCCAGAAGCGGCATCGACGCGTACATCAGGCCGCGGCCGATGTCGGCGGCGATCATGAGGTGCTTGCGGTTGACCCGGTCCACGATGACGCCGGCCAGGGGGCCGAACAGCACCGACGGCAGGATCCGGGCCATCATCACCCCGGCCACCGCGTAGGCCGCGGCCGACGGGGAGTGCTTTTCGAGCCGCGCGACGAGCGAGGTCACCGCGACGAACCCCACCCAGTCGCCGAGCGACGAAACGGTCATCGCCGCCATGAGCTTGGAGAACGACGGGTGGCGGAACAGGTCCTTCAGGGTCGCGGGCTTGGTGCCCCGAAGGGCGGCGACCTCGTCGGCTACGCTCACGCTTCGGTTGCCACCACGGTACCGTCCTCCACCACCGCTCCGCAGGCGTTGCACTTGGCCTTGCCGCCGGCCTGGGCCAGAAGGAGCCCGCCGCATTTCGGGCAGGGCTCCGGGAGCGGGCGCTGCCACACGGCGAACTTACACTCCGGGTAGCGGTTGCAGCTGTAGAAGGTGCGCCTCTTGCGGGTCCGCTTGGCCACCAGCTCGCCCTGGCCGCATTCCGGACAGGTCACGCCGGTGCCCTTCTCCTCCTTCTTGATGTACTTGCACTCCGGATAGCCGGAGCAGCCCACGAAGGGACCGTACCGCCCGACCTTGCGGACCAGGGGTTTCCCGCACTCCGGGCACATCTCGCCGGTGGGCTCGGGCTCCGGCTTCTCCTGGCCGTCGACGTTGCGGGTGTACCGGCACTCCGGGTAGTTCTTGCACCCGATGAACTTGCCGGCCCGGCCCAGCTTGATGACGAGCTTGCCGGGCTCCCGCCCTTCCTGCGGACACAGGGGGCACAGCTCGTCCAGCTCTTCCTGGGGCCGCTCGATCTCGTCTTCCTTCTTCTCGAGGAGCCGCTCGAAGGGGCCGTAGAACTCGTCCAGGACCTGCTGCCACCGCATCTTGCCCTCGGCGATGTCGTCGAGCTCGTCCTCCATCCGGGCGGTGAACCCCACGTCCACGATGTCGGGGAAGTGCTCGACCAGCAGGTCGGTGACCACCTCGCCGACGTCCTCCGGATAGAACCGGCGGCTGTCCAGGCGGACGTAGCCCCGGTCCAGCAGCACGGAGATGATCGAGGCGTACGTGGACGGGCGCCCGATGCCGAGCTCCTCCAGCGCCTTCACCAGCGAGGCCTCGGAGAATCGCGGCGGGGGCTGGGTGAAGTGCTGCTCGGGGAGGACCTCCAGCAGCCGCAGGACCTGCTCGGCGGTGAGCGCCGGCAGGCGCGACTCCTGGTCCTCGTCGGGGGAGTCGTCGCGCCACTCGAAGTACACCCGGCGGAACCCGTCGAAGCGCATGGTCTGGCCGGTGGCCCGCAGGAGGTACACGGGGCCCTCCGAGGGGGACACGGCCTCGATGTCCACGCTGACCTGGTCGAAACGGGCCTCGGCCATCTGGGAGGCCACGGCGCGCTGCCAGATCAGCCGGTACAGCCGAGCCTGGTCGCGCTCCAGGTGCGCTTCCACGGTGTCGGGGAGCCGCGCGGCGGACGTCGGCCGGATGGCCTCGTGCGCCTCCTGGGCGCCGCGCTGCTTCTTCCTGAACCGGCGCGGCTTGTCCAGGCCGTACTGGTCGCCGTACTGCGACCGGACCACCTCGTTCAGCTCGCGGAGGGCCTGCTCCGCGATGTTCACGGAGTCGGTCCGCATGTAGGTGATCAGGCCGGCCTGGCCCTCGCCGGGGAGATCCACGCCCTCGTACAGCTGCTGGGCGATGCGCATGGTCTTGCGGGAGGAGAACCCGAGCTTGCGGGCGGACTCCTGCTGGAGGGTGGAGGTGGTGAACGGCGGCGACGGGCTCCGCTTGACCTCCTTCTGGCGGACCTCCCTGACCTGGTAGGCGGCCTCGCGGAGGCGCTCGACGTGGGTCGCCGCATCCGGCTCGGCCCGCAGGACCAGCCCCTTCTTGTCCGGGGAGGCGGCGAGCTTCTCGGCGCCGATCTGGATGAGCCGGGCCAGGAACGCGTCGTCGTCCGAGTCGCCGTTCGGCGTGAGCCGGGCGTCCACCGACCAGTACTCGACGGCCTGGAACGCCCCGATCTCGCGTTCCCGGTCCACGATCAGCCGCAGGGCGACCGACTGGACCCGTCCGGCGGACAGCCCCTGGCGCACCTTCTTCCACAGGATGGGCGAGAGGCGGTAGCCGACCAGGCGGTCCAGGACCCGGCGGGCCTGCTGTGCGTCGACCAGCTTCAGGTCGATGGTGCCGGGCTCGCGGAACGCCTCCAGGATGGCGTCCTTCGTGATCTCGGTGAACCGGACCCGGCGGGCATCGGCCGGCGCGACCCCCAGTACCTCCGCCACGTGGTAGGCGATGGCCTCGCCCTCCCGATCGTAGTCCGTGGCCAGGATGAGCTCGGCCGCCCGCTTGTGGGCAGCCTGAAGGGAGGCGACGACCCTCTTCGAGTCCTCGGGGACCACGTACTCGGGCTCGAACTCGCGCTCCGTGTCCACCCCGAGCTTGTTCTTGGGGAGGTCCCGGATGTGTCCGTACGAGGCCTTGACCGTGAAGTCCGGGCCGAGGTACCGCTCGAGGGTCTTCGCCTTTGTCGGAGACTCGACGACGACCAGTTTCTTGGGCATGAGGGTTCGGCTTATTACACGCGGGGGAGGAAAGGTGTCAAGCAACGGGGCTCCCCGCAGGTCAACCCCGGCCAAGAGTAGCAGGCCCCACCGACACGACTTCTCCACACGGGGAGAGCGTCTGTTCGGTAGCGGGCCGATACCCTTGGTTACTTCTTCTCCGAACAACGAAAGGGCGACCGATCTTCCCGTGACCCATTTCCTGACCGACACGGTGGCCTCGAACGGCTACCTGGCCGTCCTCGTGTTCATGGCGGTCGGGTCGGCCTGCATCCCCATCCCGAGCGAGATCGTGATGGTGTTCGGCGGGGCTCTCGCGTCCTCGGGCTTCGCCGAGCAGGTCCTGCACGACCCGTCGAAGCAGCTCTCGTTCGTCGCGATCGGGCTGGTGGGCGTGGCCGGGACCCTGGTGGGGTCGTGGGCCGCGTACGCCGTGGGCTACGCGGGAGGGCGGCCGTTGATCGACCGGTGGGGACGGTACCTGCTGCTGCGCCCCCACGAGGTCGACCGGGCGCACGCCTGGTTCGAGGACCACGGCGAGGCGGCCGTGTTCTTCTCCCGGCTGATCCCCATCATCCGGGCGTTCATCAGCCTGCCCGCGGGCGTGGCCCGGATGTCGTTCTGGCGGTTCACCGTGTACACCGTGCTGGGCTCGATCCCGTGGACGTTCGGGCTGGCCGGGGCGGGCTACCTGCTGGGCGAGCGGTGGCGGAGCGTGGAGACGTACGCCCGGCCCATCACCATCGCCTTCGCGATGCTGTTCGTGGGGTTGGTGGCGTGGTGGATCGTGCGGCGGGTCCGGTCCCGCGGGGCGGCCGCCGAGCTCGATGCGGGCGAGGGGCCCGGCCAGCCTGATATGCCTGACGCGCCCGAGGGGCGCGCCCCCGCCGTCCGCAGCGGTTTTCCCGGCACGGCCACGGGGAATCCTCCACCTGACGAACGCCGCTAGCCCGGCACGCCCCGCACGCGCTAGGCTCCGACGCGGAGGGAGAACCGTGGACGACACCGAGAGCCTCGCCACGCACGGCACGGACGGCGCCGGGCCCAAGAGGGAGCGATCCACCATCGAGCTGGTGCGCGCCATCGCCCAGGACTCCAGCACCCTGGTCCGCCAGGAGCTGCAGCTGGCCCGCCAGGAGGTCACCGAGGCCGTCAAGGCGAAGGCCATTGGGGCCGGCGCGCTGGCCGCGGCCGGAGCCATGGGGCTCCTCGCGCTGATCTTCCTGGCCGTGGCGGGGGCGGCGGCCCTCGACATCGTGCTTCCCCGTTGGGCGGCGTGGCTGATCGTGGGCGGGACGTTCCTGGTGCTGGCCGGCGGCGCGGCGATGTTCGGGCTGCGCCGGATGAAACGGCCCTCCATGAAGCCCGAGGAGACCGTACGGACGGTGAAGGAGGACGTGGAATGGGCCAAAGCGCAGCTCAAACGGTGAAGGAGATCGAGGACACCCGCGGCCGCCTGGACGCGGAGCTGCGTGAGCTCGAGCAGCGCCTCCCCCGACCGGCCGTGTGGGCCAAGCGGGCCGTCGGGATCGCCGTCGGCGGCGGCATCGGCGGAGCCATGTTCTGGATGGCCGTCCGCCGGCTCCGCAAGCGCAAGAAGGCCCCCGAGCCCCAGACCGTCCCGGTGCAGGCCGTGATCCAGGTCGTCCCGGACGACGTGGCCGAGCGGCTCTCCGGCGCGTTCAAGGATGGGCAGTGGAAGCCGTGGGTGGCCGGCGCCGCCGGCGTCTATGTGATCCTGCGCCTGGCCGAGATGCGGCAGCTCCGGAGGATGAACAGGGCCCTGGCAACGCGCTGAGATCCGACCCTCAGCCCTGGGATTCCATCATCCAGCGGTAGCCCACGCCGGGTTCGGTGGTGATGAACGTGGGCGATGCGGCGTCGTCGCCGAGCTTCCGGCGCAGTTGGCGGACGTAGACGCGCAGGTAGTTGCTCTCGACGCCGTACTGCGGCCCCCACACCCGCTGGAGCAGCCACCGGTGCGTAAGCAGCTTGCCCGGATTCGTGGCCATGGCCTCCAGGAGCCGGTACTCCGTCCTGGTCAGGTGGACGGGCGAGCCGCGCAGGAGCACGAGCTGTCGGCCCGCGTCGATGACGAGCTCGCCGAACCGCAGCACCGCAGGCGCCGGATCCTGCGGCCCGGCCCGGCGCTTGGCCGCGCGCATCCTGGCCAGCAGCTCCTCCAGCCCGAACGGCTTGGTCACGTAATCGTCGGCCCCCGCGTCCAGGGCGGCCACCTTCTGGGCCTGGGCGTCACGCACGGACAGGACGATCACGGGCACGTCGGACCATCCCCGGAGCTCCCGGATGACGTCGGTCCCGTCCCGGTCGGGAAGGCCGAGGTCCAGCACGATCAGGTCGGGCGCGGCCGCGGCCGCTTCCACCAGGGCCTCCTGCCCGTTCGAGGCCACCGAGACCTCGTGCCCGTGGGCGTGCAGCGCCGCCCGAAGAGCTCGCACGATCTGGGGCTCGTCGTCCACCACCAGAACCTTCACGGAACCTCGGTGGTGGTCCGCTCGGACCCAGCCGGCTCGGGGGGGAGCGCTGTCGACGGCTGAGCAGGAACGGGAAGCTGGAACGCCACGGCGGTCCCCCCCGCGGGCGTCCCCTCGATCCAGATCCGCCCGTCGTGCGCGAGCACGATGGCCCGGGCGATGGCCAGACCCAGGCCGGTCCCTCCACGACCGCTCCGCGTGTCTCGCTTGAAGAACGGCTCGAACACCCGCTCCCGGTCCTCCCGAGGGATGCCGGGGCCGTCGTCGGCCACCCGCACCTCCACCCGGGACGCCAACCGATGGACGGCCACCCGCAGCTCCCCTCCAGGCGGGGAGAACCGAATGGCGTTCTCCAGGATGTTGGTCAGCACCTGGTCGATCTGGATCGGGTCGATCGAGACGAGGGGAAGGTCGTCCCGGATGAAGGTCCTGACCCTGACGCCCTTCAGGGCCGGGCCCAGCCGGCCCAGCACGGCCTCCACCACCTCCTCGACGGGCATCAGCTGGGAAGCGGGCCGGAGCGCGCCGGCCCGCATCCGGGCCAGGTCGAGGAGGTTCCCGACCAGGCGGTTCAGGCGGTTCGCCTCCTCCAGGCTGGTGCGAAGCAGTTCCTCCCGCTGGCCGGCGTCGTGCACCGCCTCGGCGTCCAGGAGGCTGCTCACGCTGGCGGTGATGGAGGCGAGCGGGGTCCGGAGGTCGTGGGTGATCGACGAGAACAGCGCCGCCCGCAGGTCGCTGGCCTCGGCCTCCAGGCGGACCCTTCTGATCTCCGCGTCGTAGCCCGTTCGCTGGAGCGCCATGGCCACCTGGCCGGCGAACGCCCGGAGGGAAGCCCGCTCGGCGTCCGTGAACGGCTGCCGGCCGGCCGCCCGCGTGACGACGAGCGAGCCCACAGCCCGGGGGCCGATCTCCAGGGGAACCTCCACCGCGGCCCCGTCGCCATCCTCCGTGCCCACGCCGCCGGATCCTCGTGCGAGGACGTCGAAGCGGTCGCCCGCCACCTCGGCGGCGATCCGGCACGACGCGAGGCCGAACAGCTGGACCAGGGTCCGCGCCGCGGCCTCCAGGCTGCGATCGATCGGCTCGTCGGAGAGCAGGCGGCCGGTGAACGAGGCCAGGCTCCTCGCCTCCGACGTGCTGCGTTCGGCCCGGTCCCGCTCCTGGAGGACCCGGGCCACCAGCGCCGCCACCACGCTCGCCACCACCAGGAACACGGCCAGGGCGACCAGGTCCTCGGCGTGGCGCACCTTCAGCGTGTGGAAGGGCTCGGTGAAGAAGAAGTTCAGCCCGAGGAAGGAAAGGATCGCCGCGGCCACGCCGCTCCACCGGCCGCCGAACACGGCGGCTCCGACCACACCGACCATGTACAGGGACGCCGCGCTGGCGGCGGCGTGATGGGGAAGGGCGAGGGCCAGGAGGGTCGCGCCCACCGGCGCGCCCGCGGCGGCCACCGCGCGGCCGGGCGACCGCCTGGGGATCCGTGAAGCCCACCGGGGCGAGCTCATCCGAACAGAGCTTGCGTCGGCCCGGGCGGGGTGACAACCGCGCCAGCAGACAGTTTTGATGACTTCTTGACGGGCGGGCGGCGTTCCCTAACGCCTCGCCTACGCCGCGGCTGAAACGCTGCCGCCATGGCTCTCGTTGACGAGGCGAGGCCGGGCCAGCAGCGCGCCCTGAAGCGCGTGCTGATCGGCCGGCGCCACCCCAGCTCCCACCTCCCGCACACGCTGCTGCCGAAGATCCTGGCACTCCCGATCTTCTCGTCGGACCCCTTGTCGTCCGTGGCCTATGCCACCGAGCAGATCATGGTGGTGCTGCTGGCCGCGAGCGCCACCTCCCGGCACCTGGTCATGCCGATCTCGCTGGTCATCGCGGGGACGCTGGCCATCGTGGTGATCTCGTACCGGCAGACCGTGCGGGCCTATCCCTCCGGTGGCGGCTCCTACATCGTCAGCAAGGACAACCTGGGGACGCTCCCGGCGCTGATCGCGGCCGCCGCCTTGCTGGTCGACTACGTCCTGACCGTGGCCGTGTCCGTGGTGGCCGGCGTGGTGGCGATCGTGGGGGCCGCCTCCGGCCTGGCCCATTACACCGTCGAGATCTCCCTGGGGTGTGTGGCCATCCTCACGCTGGCGAACCTCCGGGGCGTCAAGGAATCGGGCGCGGTCTTCGCTTTTCCCACCTACGCCTTCGTCGTCTCCATCCTGCTGATGGTGGGCGCCGGCCTGGTCCAGTGCGCCACGGGCGGATGCGCTTCCGCCGCGTCGCAACATGTGGCGGCCATCTCGGACCTGGCCCGGAACGCCGCCCCGCTCGGGCTATTCGTGATCCTGCACGCGTTCTCGTCGGGCTCCACCGCGCTGACCGGCGTCGAAGCGATCTCCAACGGCGTGCAGGCGTTCAAGCGCCCCCAGGCCAGGAACGCCGCCGCCACCCTCGGCGTGATGGGGGTCATCTCGATCACCATGTTCCTGGGGATCTCCTATCTGGCCACCCACGTGCACGGCGTGGTGCCTCCCGGACCGGGAGCGCGTTCGGTGGTGGGCCAGATCGCCTTCGCCGTGTTCCACGGTGGTCTCGGATTCTACGCGGTGCAGGCGTTCACGGCGGCCATCCTGATCCTGGCCGCCAACACCTCCTACCAGGACTTCCCCCGGTTGTCGGCCATCCTGGCCCGCGACCGCTTCATGCCCCGGCAGTTCGCCAACCGGGGGGACCGGCTGGTGTTCTCGAACGGCATCATCGTGCTGGCGACCCTGTCCGGGCTGCTGATCTGGGCGTTCAACGGGAGCCTGGACCGGCTGATCCAGCTCTACGTGGTCGGTGTGTTCACGGCCTTCACGTTGTCGCAGGCCGGGATGGTCCGGCACTGGCTCCGGGAGAAGCAGAAGGGTGGGGACGCGGCCCGACGGTGGAGGGTGTCGATCGTCCTCAACGCGGTCGGCGCGGTGTGCACCGGCGTCGTGCTCATCGTCATCGCCTCGACCAAGTTCCTGGAGGGCGCGTGGATCTCCATCGTGGCCATGGGGGTCATCATCGTGCTGTTCCGGGGGGTGAACCGGCACTACGCGGGCGTGGGCAGGCAGCTCCGTCAGCGGGCCTTGTCCCCTCGCGTCCCCCGAAACCACGTGACGCTGCTCGTCCCCGGCCTCGATCAGGCCACCGCGGAGGCTCTCGGGTACATCCGTTCCATCCGGCCGGACGGCGTGCGGGCCGTGTACCTCTCGCCGAGACCGCCCTCCCCGGACCTGGCGGGCCGATGGCAGGAGCTGTGCGGTCAGTGGATTCCCCTGGAGCCGCTTCCCGCCCCGGATGGCGACCTGCTGGCGGGAGTACGGGCGCACCTGGGGTCGATCCCGCGGGACCCGGGCGACTTCGCCACGGTGGTCCTGCCCGAGCTCATCGACGAGCCGGGGCTCGGGTACCTCCTTCGCCGACGCGACCTCATCCGCCTGAAGAACGGGCTGCTCCGGGAGCGCCGGATCGTCGTCACCGACGTCCCCGTGGTGAGCGAGAACGGCCGAGAGGTGCCGTCCGGCTTCGTCGTGCCCCACCGCACGGTGGCGCTCGTGTTCGTTTCAGGCGTCCACGATGCCGCCATCCGGGCCGTCAACTACGCGCGGTCCCTCCAGGCCGTGGAGACCCGGGCCGTGTTCTTCGCCCTGGACCACGAGGGCACGGACAAGGTCATCGAGGAATGGTTCGACCGGCGCCCGGGCATCGCCCTGGACGTGGTCGACGCCCCGTATCGGGACCTGACCGGACCCATGCTGGAGGAGGTCCGCCGCCACACGTCGCGCCCCGACACCCTGGTCTCCCTGGTCATCCCGGAGCTCATCCCGAAACGAGGCCCCCACTACCTCCTGCACCGCCAGACCGCGCTGTTCGTCAAGCGGTTGTTCCTGTTTGAAGAGCGTGTCGTGCTGTCTGCCGTGCCGCACCACCTGGAGTAGGTGCCGGGCTCGGCAAACCCACGCTGCACAGCGGGGTCGGCGGCTGCCGCGGGGGCCCGGGGCCCACCGCTCCCGGAACGCGAGCGGGGACGCCGTGCGGGTCCCTGAGGCTACGCACCGCGTTCCTCCCCGGTCCCCGCACCGCCCCCGCGGCCCCGCCTGCAAGCGGTCCATGCAGCCGCCGAGCTGCGATCGAGACCCGGGCCGAGCGAATGGGACCCTCGTACGCCGCACGGATCGCTTGCCTGGCGCGGCGGAGCCCTCCCGGAGCGGTCCGCCGGCGACCGGCCGAAGGCCGGCGAGCGGAGGTGGAGTCGAGCGCTAGCGAGCACAGCCGGAGCGAGTTCGCCGGCGGATCCCGGAGGGAGGGTCGCCGCGCCTCACGCCGGGACGTGAGGGTTCCGAGCTTGTCCTGCCTTACAGGTCGATGTCCGGCGCGACCTGCCGGAGGCCCTCGATGGAGACGGCGAAGAACTCGTCAAGGTCCAGGCCGAGGACCTCCGGGGCCTGGGCGATCTCGTCGCGGTTCACACCGGGGGCGAAGGCCTTCTCCTTGAGCTTCTTCCTCACCGACGACACCTTCATGCCCGCCGAGCGCTCCGGGCGGACCAGCGCCGCGGCCACCAGCAGCCCGGCCACGGCGTCGGCGTGCACCACGGCCCGGGACATCAGGTCGGTGCGGTACTGCTCGTGGGCATGGGCCAACACGCCGTTCACGACGCGTTCGTCGACCCCGGCCTCCCGCAGCCACCCGGCCGCGAGATAGGCATGTCGCTCCAGGTCCTCCCCGGTCTGGTCCTGGTCCAGGTCGTGGAACAGGCCGGTCAGGGCCCACAGGTCCTCCTCGCCACCCAGGCGGCGGGCCAGCGCCCGCATCACGCCCTCCACCGAGATCAGGTGGCGGACCGTGGTCTCCTTCTCCGTGTGCTCGCGGACCAGCGCCCGCGCCTGCTCGAGTTCCATGTGCGCCTCACTCCAACTGGTAGGGGACGCTCGACAGGATCACCCGCGGCTCGAACAGCAGCAGCCGCTTCACGAACAACGCATTCTGGTTGTGCAGGAGCCAGTGGCGCCGCTTCCGCACGATCAGCTCGGGGAGCACCACCGATACCACGGTGTCCTCCCGGGCCGTGAACCGGCGAACCTCCTCCAGCATGGGCCCGCGGAGGTCCCGGAACGGGGCCTCCACCACGTCGAGCGGGATGTCGTAGCCCTTGGCCGCCCACTGCTCCTGGATGGCCCCACCCTCCTTCGGACCGAGCGCGAAGAACACCGCGCGGGTCTCCTGGGCCCGGAGCGAGCGAGTGTAGTGCACCGCCCTGGTGGTGGCGTCGTGCACGCCCGACGCGAACAGCAGCGCCACGGTGCGGGTGGGCACGAGCGGCCTCCCGTCCACGCCGAGCGGCAGGCCTCCCCGCAGCAGGACCGGGACGTCCGCCACCACGATCCCGGGCTCCCGGAGCAGGCTGCCCTTCAACCGGATCAGGTCGCGCCGCCGCAGGAGGTACCCGAGGCCCGGCTCGTCGATGAGCTCGGGGATCACCACCGTCACGAAGTCGTTCTCCCCCCTGGGAATGCCGGCGATGTAGCCCTTCAGGGCGTCCCTCAGCTTTCCGTCGGGGGCCCGGATGATGTCCAGACCGACCTCCCCCCTGCAGAACTCGCCCCACCGTTGGGCCAGCTCCGAGGGCACGCCGTCCCGCGACACATGGACGGCGTGGAGGTCGCTGGGCCGGAACGACCGGACGTACCCGAGCGCCTCCGCCGTTGCCGGACCCACGTCGGAGACCAGCAGCACGACGTGGTTCGACACGGCCATGCGGGCCGGGAGCGCCTCCCGCCGGAGCTGTGTCCGGACCGCCGCGTAATGGCGGTGCACCGATTCCAGGACGACCACGATGACCACCATGGCCGCCATGGCGATCCAGGCTCCGTGGGTGAACTTCGTGACCGCCGTGATGGCGAGCACGAGCGTCGTGGCCACGCCGCCGACGGCGTTGATGGCGATGGAGGTCCGCCATCCCTGGGAGGACTTGCCGGGCTCGTCCTTCACCCGGATCCAGTGCCGGACCATCCCGAACTGGGACAGCGTGAACGCCGTGAACACGCCCACGATGTACAGCTGGATCAGCTTGTCCAGGTTCGCGTCGAACCCGATGATCAGCACGATCGACATCGCGGCCAGCACCACGATGCCGTTCGAGAACACCAGCCGGTCCCCGAGGTTCCGGAACTGCCGCGGGACGAAGTTGTCCTGAGCCAGGATGGCCAGCAGCCTGGGGAATCCCTGGAACGACGTGTTCGCCGCCAGCACCAGGATGAGCGTGGTGAACACCTGGACCAGGTAGAACCCCGGGCCTCCGTGGAACACGGCGTGCGCGATCTGGGCCACCACGGACCGCCGCTCGCTCACCGTGGCGTGGGCCCGGGTGGCCAGGAACGAGACCCCCAGGAACATGGTGATGGCGACGGCGCCCATGTACAGCAGGGTCCGCTGGGCGTTACGGGCCTGGGGCCGGTTGAAGATGGGGACGGCGTTGGAGATGGCCTCGACGCCGGTGAGGGCCGTCGCGCCCGAGGAGAACGCGTGCAGGATGACGAATAGCCCGAGGGGCGCGGCGACGTGGGCCAGCCCGGGCAGGGGCGGGACGGGTTCCGCCTGTGGGCAGCCCCCGGTGGCGCACTGCACCATCCCCACCACGATCACCGCGAAGACGCAGGCGATGAAGGCGTACGTGGGGAAGGCGAAGAGCTTCCCCGCCTCGCGGACGCCCCGGAGGTTCGCCAGGGTCAGCAGCACCACGAACCCCACGGACAGCTCCACGGTGTAGGGCAGCATGTGGGGTGCGAACGACACGATGGCCACCACGCCGGCCACCACGGACACGGCCACGGTCATGACGTAGTCCACCAACAACGCGCCCGCGCCGATCAGGGCCGGGAGCGTCCCCAGGTTGTCCTTGGCCACCACGTACGCGCCGCCTCCCGACGGGTAGCCCTTCACCACCTGGACGTAGGAGATGACCACGATGGCCAGCAGCGCCGCGATGGCGAACGCGATCGGCATCACCAGGTGCAGGGACCCGGCGCTGGCCGCGAGGAGGACCACCATGATCTGCTCGGTGGCATAGGCCACGGACGACAGCGGGTCCGAGGACAGGATGGGAAGCGCCAGCACCTTCGGCAGCGTGGTGTGCTCCATGTGCCATGTCGGCTGGCTCCGCCCCACCAGCAGGCGCTTGACCACGGTCAGGGCCGAGCGGCGGGGCAGGGAGGCAGGCTGGTCGGAGCTGGGCGTTGACATCGACCGAGGGATTCTAGGTCCGCCCGAGATGCGCGGCTGTCACCACCGGGCGTTACGCTAGCGGCCGATGAAAGTCGTGATCATGGGGTGCGGGCGGGTGGGCGCCGAGTTGACCGCGCAGCTGGCCAAGTCCGGCCACGAGGTCGTCATCATCGACAAGCGGGCCGACGCCTTCTCCCGGCTCCCCCCCGAGTTCGAGGCCCGGACGGTGGTGGGGGTGGGGTTCGACCGGGAGATCCTGGAGGAAGCGGGGATCAAGGACTGCGACGCCTTCGTGGCCGTCTCCTCCGGGGACAACTCGAACATCCTGTCGGCCCGGGTGGCCCGGGAGTACTACCACGTGCCGAACGTGATCGCACGCATCTTCGACCCGCGCCGCGCGGAGATCTACGAGCGGCTGAACATCCCCACGGTAGCGAGCGTCCGGTGGACCGCCAAGCAGATCATGCTGATGCTGTCCCACTCCCGGGAGGAGATCAAGGAGAGCCTCGGGGGCGGCGAGCTGTTCCGCATGCGCATCGAGGTCCCCCCGCACCTGGTGGGCCAGCCCGTTTCCTCGCTGACGGCCGACCGGAAGGTCATCGTGGCGGGGGTGGACCGGGGCGGCCGGGGCTTCATCCCGGACGCGTCCAGCACGTTCCAGGAGGGCGACCTGGCCCACGTCATCGTGCACCGCGACGCCCTCGACACCCTGGACCAGCTCCTCACCCCCATCGCGGAGGGATGACGCGGTGAGAGTGGTCGTGGCGGGAGGCGGAGCGGTGGGTCGGCACCTGGCGGCGGATCTCCAGGAACGCGGCCACGACATCACCCTCATCGACCAGAACCCGGCCGTGACGGCGAAGATCGACGCCACCGCGCCGGGCGTGGAGGTCGTGCTGGGCGACGCCTGCGAGCTGTGGGTCCTGGAGAAGGCCCACGTCCGGGAGGCCGACGCGCTGGTGGCGGCGACCGGCGACGACGAGGACAACCTGGTGATGTCGCTGTTGTCGAAGCAGGAGTTCGGGGTGCCCCGCGTCCTGGCCAGGGTGAACCACCCCCGGAACGAGTGGCTGTTCACCGAGCAGTGGGGCGTGGACGATGCGGTCTCGCCGCCCCACATCCTGACGGCGCTGGTGGAGGAAGCCGTGACCGTGGGCGACCTGGTCCGGCTGCTCCGCCTGGAGCGGGGCAAGGTTGGGCTGGTGGAGGTGAAGCTGACCGCCGGCTCGCTGTTCACGGGAAGGCCCCTGTACGAGCTCCGGCTCCCGCCGGACTCCACCATCGTGGCCATCCTCCGGGAGGGCCACGTGGTCATCCCGCAGCCGGAGACCGTCCTGACCGCCGACGACGAGATCCTGGCCCTGGCCGCGCCGGACGCCGAGGACGCCTTCCGCACCGCGTTGATGGGTCCCCGCGAGGGCGAGTCGGCCTAGGAGCCGGCCTGCGCGGCGAACTCGTACTTCGGGTTCACCATCTTGCGGCCGCCGGAGGGGGACTGCACCAGCACGCCTTCCACCACGAGGCGCTTGCCCAGCACCAGGCCGGGGATCCCGCGGCGGCCCGTCCACACCGCGGTGACCTCGCCCGTCCCGTCGGAGAGCACGGCCTCCAGGGAATCGAACGCATCCCCCGGGACCATGGAGGTGCGCTTGACCACGGCGGCCAGTCGGACCGAGGTGCGGAGCGGCGCCTCGGCGATCCGGACGGTGTCGGGCACGGAGGCCGCCCACTCGGCCACGGTGCCGGCCAGGCGTTCCTCGTCCGTCTCCGAGAGCCGCCGCATGAACCGGCGGAACGCGCCCATCTCCTCGACCCTACCCGCCCCGCTGCTACCTCTCGGCGGCGGTGGCCTTGGGGGGCGCGAGCTCGGTCGCCTTCCGGGACTTCGAGTACCAGATCGCGGCGGCCAGGATCAGTCCCGCCCCGATGCCGATGGCCGCCCGGGCCCCGATGCCGCCCCCCACCGAGTACTTGACCACCAGCGGGACGATCAGCAGCGCCACCAGGTTCATGACCTTGATCAGCGGGTTGAGGGCCGGGCCCGCGGTGTCCTTGAAGGGATCGCCCACGGTGTCGCCGATGACCGTGGCCTTGTGTGGCTCGGACCCCTTGCCCCCGTACAGGCCCTCCTCCACCAGCTTCTTCGCGTTGTCCCATGCGCCGCCGGAGTTCGCCAGCATCACCGCCAGCAACTGTCCGGTGAGGATGGCCCCCGCCAGGAACCCGCCCAGAGCCTCGGCCTTCAGCAGGAAGCCCACGACGACCGGGGCCAGCACGGCAAGGAGGCCGGGCGTCAGCAGCTCCTGGAGCGAGGTCCGGGTGACCAGGTCCACCACCCGGCCGTAATCGGGCTTCTCCGTGTAGTCCATGATCCCGGGATGCTCGGCGAACTGGTTCCGGACCTCCATGACCACGCCGGAGGCCGCCCGGCCCACCGCGCGGATGGCGAGAGCGGAGAACAGGAAGGCCACGGAGCCGCCGATCAGCAGGCCCACCAGTACCTCAGGGTTGTCCACGCGGACGTGGAACCCGGAGCCGCCCGCCGCGCTGCGAAAGGCACCGAACAACGACGTGGCCGCGATGACGGCGGTGGCGATGGCCACCCCCTTGGTGGTGGCCTTGGTGGTGTTGCCGATGCCGTCGAGCTCCTGGAGGGTGATGGCCCCCTGGCCAGTCACGTCCCCGGACATCTCCGCGATGCCCTGGGCGTTGTCCGACACGGGGCCGTACGTGTCCATCGACACGATGACGCCGACCGTCGACAGCAGTCCCATCCCCGTGAGCGCGATGAAGTACAGGCTCTCGCCGGCATTGCCGTGTCCCAGGAAGAAACCGCCGATCACCGCGCCGGCCACCAGCAGGAGGGCCCACACCGACGACTCGAGCCCCACCGCGAATCCCGACAGGATCGTGGTGGCCGGTCCGGTCAGGGAGGCCTCGGCGATCTCCTTCACCGGTCGCCGCCGGGTCGAGGTGTAGTGCTCCGTCAGGAGCTGGATCACCACGGCCAAGCCCAGCCCGATCAGCACGGCCCAGAATCCCCGGTAGTCCTTGAGGTACAGGCCGGCCAGGCCCAGGACACCCAGCGCCGACAGGAGCGCCGACAGGAAGAACCCCCGGTTGATAGCGCGCTGGCCGTGCTCGGTGTCGGAGCGGGGCGTCACCGCGAGGATCCCGAACACCGCCGTGATGACCCCGACCATCATCACCAGCAGCGGGAACAGCACGCCGCGCACGCCGAACGTCCCGAACCCCAGGATGATGGCCGCCACCAGCGTGACCTGGTAGGACTCGAACAGGTCGGCGGCCATGCCCGCGCAGTCGCCCACGTTGTCCCCCACGTTGTCCGCGATGACCGCCGCGTTCCGCGGGTCGTCCTCCGGGATGCCCTGCTCGACCTTTCCCACCAGGTCGGCGCCCACGTCGGCGGCCTTGGTGTAGATGCCGCCGCCCACTCGCATGAACATGGCGATCAGCGCGGCCCCGAACGCCAGGCCCTCCAGCACGTCCGGCGCGTCCGGCAGCTTGTAGATGAGCAGGATCAGCGCGGCTCCCAGCAGCCCCAGGCCGACCGTGAACATCCCGGCCACACCCCCGGTTCGAAAGGCGATGGTGAGGGCGCGGCGGTAGCCGGATTCCCGGGCGGCGTTGGCCACCCGCACGTTCCCGCGGACGGCCAGGCCCATCCCGACGAAGCCGGTGACGGCGGACAGGCAGGCCCCGAACACGAACGCGACGGAGCGCCCGAACCGGATGGACAGGTCGGAGTGGACGGCGTCCTTCGGCACCGGGAGCACGAAGAACAGCAGCACGGTGAGGACGGCCGCGAACGGTGCCAGGGTCCGGAACTGCCGGTTGAGGTAGGCCCGGCTCCCCAGCTGGATGGCCCGGGCGATCTCGCGCATCTTCTCGGTGCCCTCCGGCGCCGAGAGCACCCCGCGCCGCAGGAAGTACGCGACCACCAGGGCCAGCAGGGACACGCCGACGGTGATCCACAGCAGGTCGGTGTCGAACGGGCGGAAGGCGATGGACGCGCCCGCCGCGGCCAGGTACCTCATCGATCCTCCAGTCCTTCAGAACGCGCGGATGCAGGGGTCGACCGTGGGTCGGGCCAACCCGGCGCGCTGAGCGCCGGTGGATTATAGGCGTTCACGTCCAGCGCCCCGGATGGGGAATTGGACCGTAGCGGAGGACCGCCGTGCGAGGAGTCGAGGTGAGCACCGGATCGCATCCCCGACCGCCCAGAACCCTCTCCGGCCTCGGGCAACGCTGGCTCCGCCCCGAGGGCGGCTGACGCATGGAACCCGCCGCCGCCGTGCCCGTGTTCCTCGCGGGAACGCTCGTGAGCCTCGGCACCAGCTGGGTCCTGGTCTCCAGGCTTGAGCGAGTGGGCGAGCGCCTGGGCTTCTCGGAGGCGCTCCTCGGAATCCTCGCCGCGCTCGCCGCGGATGCCCCGGAGATCACCGCCGCCATCACGGCGCTGGTCCACCACGAGCCGCGGGTGGGGGCCGGCGTCGTCCTGGGCTCGAACGTGTTCAACCTCGCCGCCCTGCTCGGCCTGGGAGCCGTCCTGGCCGGGCGGATTGCGTTGCACCGCCGAGTGATCCTGCTCGGGGGCACCGTGGCGATTTGGGTCGCGGCGGTGTGCCTGGCTGCCGTGCTCGGACTCGTCTCGGCCCTCACCGGTCTCGTGCTCGCGATGGCGGCGCTGGCGCTGTACGTGTTTGTCCTCGGCGAAGGGCCCCGGAGGCTCACCCGCCTCCCCCTTCCCCGCCGGTGGGTGGTCTGGCTCGGGTCCGCCGTCGCCGAGGAGGAGCTGGAGCTGGCCGTGGCCATCCGGCCGCAGCGGGGACGTCCCCGGGACACCATTGTCGCGGGCGGGTCCCTGGTCCTGGTCATCGTGGCCAGCGCCGCCATGGAACGAGCCGCGTCGGCGCTGGGCGAGCGCTACTCGGTTCCTCCTCTCGTCGTGGGCGGCCTGGTGCTCGCGGCGATCACGAGCCTCCCGAACGCGGTCGCGGCCAACTACCTGGCCGCCAAGGGAAGAGGAGCCGCCGTCCTCAGCACGGCCCTCACCAGCAACAACCTCAACGTCGCCCTGGGACTCCTGCTGCCCGCCACCATCGTCGGCCTGCAGCCGCCCTCTGGTAACACCACGCTCGTCGCCGCCTGGTACCTGGGGCTCACCACCCTGGTCCTGGGATGGGCCTATCGCGATCACAGCCTGGGCCGGGTCGCCGGCGCCGTGGTCATCGCGGCCTACGTGGTGTTCGTGGGCCTGCTGCTCGCGACGACCGGCGCGACGTGACCGGCGGCCGCGTCCGGCGACCACGTCCGTGTCGCGTCAGGGGCGCTCGGGGGTCTCCGGCTCCTCCGGCGGGGCGTCCACGATGGTCATGCGGACGACCGAGCCGCCGCCGTCACGAGGGGACAGCTGGAAGTCGTCCACGAGCCCCTGGATCAGGGGAAGGGACAGCCCCCGATCGAAGCTGAAGTCGAGCGAGTCGGGGTCGTCCTCCGAGCTCGGGACCTGCATGACCGGGAACTGGCCCCGGTCCCCGATCACGATGTGCAGCCGGTCGCCCTCCAGGTCCGCCTGGACCTCCACGGGGTCGGTGCGGCCGGCCCGGGAGGTCATGGTCACGGCGTTCGTGCACGCCTCCGACGCCACCAGCTTGGCGTTGTCCACGAAGTCGGCGGAGAACCCGCCCAGGCGGGCCGTCGCGCCGACCACGTGGCGGACCAGCCCCACGAACTCCGCCGCCGGAGGGATCCGGATGGCCACGTCGGGGACGGGAGACGCGTCGGCGATTCCGGCGACGGCGTCGTCGCGTGCGCCGGAAGCCACTACGCCAGGGCCTCGTCCGTCGAGCCGAAGATCGGGAAGACCTTGGCCAGGCCGGTGATGTCGAAGATCTTCATGATCCGGTCCTGCGTCACCACCAGCCGCAGCTCGCCGTCGTTCGACTTCACCCGCTTCAGCCCGCCCACCAGCACGCCCAGCCCCGTGGAGTCCAGGAAGTCCACCGACGACATGTCCACCACGATCTGGGTGGCGCCCCCCTCCACCAGGTCGATGAGGGCCTGGCGAAGCCGGGGAGCCGTGTAGACGTCGATCTCGCCCCGCAGCGTCACGACGCTGCGGTCACCACGCTTGTCTGTTTCCAGTTCGAGATTCACGGGCGGAAGGTTACCCCCAACCAGGAGGAGCCGCGCAGACGGCCCGGCGGTCGAACGCCTGTTGGGCCGGCGGCCTTGCACAGTTGAAGTTACCGCCACCCATCGCTACCCTTCCTCGGTCTTGTCCGAAGCTCGACACGCACTCCCCTCCAGCCGCTGGCGCATCGCGGCGTTCGCCGCCGTCATCGTGGTGGTGGGCGGTGGCATCGCCTTCTTCCTGCTCAAGAACCATGGAGGGTCGACCACCCCCGGCTCCATCACCACCACGGGCTCGCCCTCCCCCAAGACGCCCAAGTTCGACTTCAAGCTGCTCGGGGCCAAGGCCATCCGCTCCTCCGACTCCACCAAGGCCGCCGATCTCAAGCAGACGGCGGACCAGTCCGCCCAGGACATCGCGAGGACGCTGGACCGCATGTACAGCCTGGCGTTCCTCGATCCCTCGAACTGGCAGCACGGCACGTACAGCAACGTCTACGGGTTCTTCGACCTGGGCAAGGCGCAGAAGATCGCGGCCCGGGACACCGCCCTGCTCACGTTGGGGACGGGAGCCGGGGACCAGTTCTCCACGGTCCTGCCGAGCGCCGGCACGCTGAAGGTCCGGGTGCTGATGGACCCCAGCGGCAACGCCTACACGGCGGTCGCCATCGCCCACTTCGCGGCCAGGGCGACGGACAAGTCGGGAACGGGCGAGACGACCGTGGTCAGCACGGCCCAGTACTTCATGCACATCCTGGAAGGCGGATGGACCATCTACGGCTACCGAGTGGAAAGGAACGACCACCCCGTGAAGTCCAAGGTTCACACCCCGTCCCCCACCGCCGCCCCGAGCGCGAGCGCCACATGAGACGGCGCGTCGCGTTCGTCGCCGCCTCCCTGGCCATGTGGGTCGCCGGCTCCACCCTCGGCACCACGCCCATCCAGCAGGCCGCGGCCCTGCCCTTCATGACCATCGGGGCCGCGCATTCCGCCCAGCTGCTGCCGGCGCTGGACGGCAAGAAGCCGGTGTTCATCCTCGCTCTCGGCACCGACACCAGGAAGCACAACGACATCGGCTGCGGCTGCGCGGACTCCATCCACCTCATCGGGATCGACCCCCGGAAGCGCAATGCGACGGTGCTGGGGTTCCCGCGCGACTCCTGGGTGGACATCCCCGGCCACGGGATGAACAAGATCAACACCGCCCTGCACTACGGAGGACCGAAGCTGATGGTGGACACCATCGAGGCCATCACCGGTATCCACATCGACTTCTACGTGCTGACGACGTTCGGCGGGCTCACGGACATGGTCAACAGCGTCGGCGGCGTCACCGTGGACGTGCCCTACCCCATGCACGACCACTACTCCGGGGCAGACTTCGAGCCCGGCCCGATCCACATGGACGGCCAGCAGGCCCTGGCGTTCGCCCGGGACCGCCACGACGTCCCCAACGGCGACCTCAGCCGGTCGGCGGACCAGGGCATCCTGTTCCTGTCGGCGCTGGCGGAGTTCCGGGGCGACTTCGACAAGAGCCCGAGCAGCCTGCTCACGTGGATGGGGGCCGGGCTGCGGAACATCGAGACCGACCTGCCGTTCGAGGAGATGCTGAAGCTCGCCTTCACCGCCGCCGAGGTCACGCCGGCCAAGGTGAAGAACCTGGTGGTGCCGGCGACGCTCGGGACCGTCGGCGCGGCCAGCGTGGTGTTCATCTCCAGCTCGGCCCAGGCCATCTACACCAACATGAGGGACGACGGGCTGGTCAACTGAAGAGCGCTCGCTACCGCGCCCGGGCCACCAGATAGAGCACGAATCCGACGTACAGGGCGCCCTGGAGCAGGAGCAGCCTCGGCCCCATCCGCCCTCGGACCACCAGGGTCACGTAGAGCAGCGCTCCGGCCCCGAGCGCCACCAGCGCGGCGACCAGCGACTCGTGCGACAGCCTCCACGGGGTGAACAGCAACCCGATGGCGACCGGGAACACCGCCTGAAACACCATCGCCCCCGTGATGTTGCCGACGGCCAGGGTGTCCTTGCCTCGCCGGGCCCAGATCACGCTGGCGTTGAAGATCTCGGGGAGCTCGGTGGCGACCGGGGCGACCAGTAGCGCGAAGGGAAGCGGCCGGACGTGGAACTGGCCTGCCAGGTCGGTCACCACCGCGACGAACAGGCGGGCTCCGGCCACGATCACGGCCAGCCCGGCCAGCGTCTGGAGCACGCTGGCCCAGGTGGGCGGCTTCCCGCGCACGCCTCGAACCGCGAGCCCGCGCAGGTACAGCGGCTTGATCTCGCCGGCGGCCTCCTGCTCGACATCCCGTTCCACGGGACCGCGGAAGTGCCTTCGCACGTACAGGCCGTACGCGACCACGAGGGCCCCGGCCAGGACCCAGTGGAACGGCTTCCAGTGCCACAGGCCGGCCACGACCGCCAGGGAGAAGAGCATCAGGAAGACCCCGAGATCCAGGCGGGGGACCCGGGGGTTGGCGCGGATGTCGCGGCTTCGCCGGCCCGTCGCGGAGTAAACCAGCACGGTCAGGCCGAGGACGAACATGGCCAGGGTGGTGAGCATGAAGGGCGCCCCCAGGATGGCCCCGACGCCGATCTCCTTCCCGGTGCCGTGGCCGAGCATGATGGCGATGAGGGGCAGGACCGTCTCCGGGAGCGCGGTGCCCACCGCGGCCAGCACGCTGCCGATCGCGCCCTGGGAGAGCCCGAAGCCATCCCCCACCCACTCCACTCCGTTCGTGAACAGCTCCGCGCCGCCCAAGATCACCCCGAGCGCCACGACCAGCAGGACCCAGTCCACTGAGCGCCGATCCTAGCCCGCCCAGCGACGTGCCTGGGTCCCCGCGAGCCCCCTTCGCCCGCGCGTCACGTCGACCCGTTGACGAGCCACGGTCGGCCGGCCCGATTTGCATTCCGAGACTCCGGGCTTCAAATGCTCTGCGCTGCAGGTGCTCGTCTCGACGGAGAGGGAGGTCGGTCATGCTCGGACGCATCCTTCGGGTAGCCTTGGTGCTGGCTACGGTGACGGGATTCGTGGCGGCTGGGGGCCCGGCCACTGCGGCCGGCACTACGTACAGGGTCCAGGTCGACGGAAGGCCTCCCAAGGGTGAGCCTTGGGCCTTCCTGCGGTTCTTCCCCGGCCACCAACTGACCGTGGATCAGGGAGACGTGGTGGAGGCGGCCTGGGACGGGACCGACACGCCGCATACGGCGACGTTCGTTCCCACGGCCCACCCCGAGCAATGGCGGGCGGATCACCAGCAGCCGGGTGGCGACTTTCCCCTCATCGTCCCCGACGCCGCCGTCGGAGGGGATGACGACGAGCTGGTGCTGAACCCGTCGGTGCTCGCTCCGACCGCGTTCGACTGTGGCACCAGCGCGACTCCGTGCAACTTCGACGGCTCGTCGTTGGTGAACAGTGGGTTCCAGTTCTCCGATCCGAGCAACGAGCCGTCGTTCTTCGCCAAGGTCAACGCGCCCGTGGGCCAGTACAGCCTGCTGTGCCTGGTCCACCCAGGGATGGAGATCGCCCTGAGCGTGCTTCCTTCCGGCACGGACATCCCAAGCCCGGACGAGGTGGCGGCAGAGACGGCCTCTCAGCTCAAGCACGCTCGCATCGTGGACGGCGAGGCCGCAGACGAGCAGGCACAGCACCTGGCCAAGTCCAACCTGGCCGGTGGCCACAAGCGGCTCACCATCCACGCCGGCGGGTTCGACAGCGGGGTCACCGCCAACGAGTACCGCGACAAGGGCGTCACCCTGGACGTGGGAGACCAAGCTCAAGGTCCTCGGCAACTTCGAGATCCATACGGCCACGTCCCCCGAGAGCGCGTTCGACACCGTGCCGTTCATCGTGACCCAGTGCGAGGTGCCCGGGCCCGATACTCCGGCGACCTCTCCTGCCGACTGCGCGAAACCGACGGACTTCCAGGTCGCCCTCAATACGAAAGCCGTCGCTCCGACGAAGTCCAATAACCTGGCGAAGCCGTCCAAGTTCGTGAGCTCCGGACTCCTCGGCGACCCGTCGGCCAGCTTCACGTTCGATGCCGCGAAGCGGGGCACGTACACGCTGATCTGCCTGGTGCATGGGCCGGAGATGACGTTGACGGTGAGGATCAGGTAGCCGGACTCCTCAGGGGGGTCCGTCCCGGGCGGCGCGTAGGATGCCCGGATGGACCCCCGGGCGTTCCTGGGCACCCTGGCGGCCGACGTGGACGTGTCCGGCTCGCTCGTGCACGTGGAAAGGCTTCCCGCCCGCGGTCCTGAGCTGCTGCCCTTCGGCGATCTCCCCCAGCTGGTCCGGGACCGGCTGGCGCTGCTCGGGATCGACGGCCTGTATCCGCACCAGCGGCGGGCGCTCGACCTGGTCACCGGCGGCGGCAACGTGATCGCGGCGACCGGGACCGCTTCCGGCAAGACGCTGGTCTACAACCTGGCCTTCGCGGCGCGGGCCGTGGCCGACCCCAAGGCGACGGCGCTGTACCTGTTCCCGACCAAGGCGCTGGCCCGCGACCAGCTGCGGCAGGTGCGGGCCCTGAAGCTGCCCCAGATCCGGGCGGCCGTGTACGACGGCGACACGCCCTCCGCCGAGCGCCCATTGATCCGGCGGAACGCGAACCTCGTGATGTCGAACCCCGACATGCTGCACGCGAGCATGCTGCCCGACCACGCCCGGTGGGCCGACTTCTTCCTTCGCCTGGCCTACGTCGTGGTGGACGAGGCCCACGTCGCCCGTGGGGTGTTCGGGTCGCACGTGGCCATGGTGCTGCGGCGGTTGCGCCGGCTGGTGGCCCGCTATGGCGGCGACCCTCGGTTCGTGCTGGCCTCGGCCACCATCGGGAACCCGGCCGAGCTGGCGGAGCGGCTGGTCGGGCTGCCGTTCTCAGAGGTCGCCGACGACGTCTCGCCCCGCGGCGAGAAGCTCTTCGCCCTGTGGAACCCGCCCATCGTGGACGAGGAATCGGGAACCCGGCGGGGCGCGGTGTCGGAGTCGGCCTGGCTGCTGGGGCGGCTAGTGGAGGCGGGCGTGCGCACCATCGCGTTCGCCCGCTCCCGCCGGGCCGCGGAGCTGCTGGCGGAATTCGCCCGGCGCGAGGTTCCCGGCGGCCTGCGATCGAGGATCAAGGCCTACCGGGCGGGCTACCTTCCCGAGGAGCGCCGCCGGCTGGAGCGGGCCCTCGCGGAGGGTGAGCTGGTCGCCGTGGCGGCGACCTCCGCGCTCGAGCTGGGGATCGACGTGGGCTCGCTCGACGCCGCCGTGCTGGCCGGGTACCCGGGCACGCGTGCCTCCATGTGGCAGCAGGCCGGAAGAGCCGGGCGCCGCGAGGAGGGCTCGCTGGCCGTGCTGGTGGCCCAGGACGACCCCCTGGACCAGTACCTGGTGGCCCACCCGGCCGACCTGTTCCAGCGCCCTCCCGAGGCCGCGGTCATCGACCCGACGAACCCGTACATCCTGGAGCCCCACCTGGCCTGCGCGGCCCGCGAGCAGCCCCTGGCCGAGGAGGAGCTGGCCTTCTTCGGGCCGGCAGCGGAGGCGGCCGTCGCCCGGCTGGAGGAACGGGGCGAGCTGGTCCGCCGGCGGGGCACGCTGCACCACCGCGGCCAGCAGTCGCCCCACCGCCGCGTCGACATCCGGTCGGCCAGCGGCGGCCAGGTCACCATCGTGCTGGAGGACACGGGCGAGATCATCGGGACGGCCGACGAGAGCCGGGCCCACTTCACCATCCACACCGGCGCGATCTACCTCCACCAGGGGGAGCAGCTCGAGGTGTCCCTGCTGGACCTGGAACGGGGCGTGGCGCTGGTGAAGCCCTCCGACGCCGACTACTACACGCAGTCCCGCGACGTCACCGACATCCGGGTCGTGCAGGTGCTGGACGAGGACGAGCTTGGGGAGACGCCCATGCTGTTCGGCGACGTCTCGGTGACCCGGCAGGTCACGGGGTTCGTCCGCAAGCTCCACGTGACCGGCGAGATCGTGGACGAACAGCCCCTCGCGCTCCCGCCGCAGACGTTGGTCACCAAGGCGGTGTGGTGGGCCGTCCCGAACGTGGTCATCGCCCGGGCGGGGGTCCGGGCGGCCGACCTCCCGGGCGCGGCCCACGCCGCGGAGCACGCCGCGATCGGCCTCCTGCCCCTCATCGCCACGTGCGATCGCTGGGACGTGGGCGGAGTCTCGACGCCGTTCCATCCCGACACCGGTGGGTGCGCGATCTTCATCTACGACGGGTACCCCGGCGGGGCGGGGATCGTGGAACGGGGGTTCCTGGCCGGGCGGCGGCTCCTCCAGGCCACCCTGGAAACGGTCCGGGACTGCCCGTGCTCGCGAGGGTGCCCGTCCTGCGTGCAGTCGCCCAAGTGCGGGAACGGCAACGAGCCGCTTGACAAGGCGGGCGCGGTCGCGCTGCTGGCCGCCATCCTGGGCCAGGCGTGGGGATGAGCCCGCCGGCGGAACCTCCCGTCTACGTCGCCGTGTGTGGGCCCGGCGTCGCCTCCGCCGAGGAGGAGGCCTGGGCCGAGGAGGTGGGGCGTCTCCTGGCCCGGGAGGGTGCCGTCGTCGTGTGTGGCGGCATGACCGGCGTGATGGACGCCGTGGCCAGAGGGGCCGCCGAGGAGGGCGGCGTCAGCATCGGCATCCTCCCGACCCCCGACCGGGCCGGCGCCAGCGCGCACCTGACCTACTCCATCCCCACCGGCCTGGCCGAGGCCCGCAACGTCCTGGTGGCCCGGGCCGCCGACGTGCTGATCGCGATCTCGGGTGAGTTCGGGACCCTGTCGGAGATCGCATTCGCGCTCAAGTTCGGCGTGCCGGTGGTGGGACTGTCCACCTGGGAGCTTCATCGCCGAGCCCAAATCGTCCAGGCCTACCCCACGGCGGCGACACCGGCCGAAGCCGTACGCGAAGCGCTCCGCCTGGCCCCGGGAGCGACGCCTAGCTGAGCGCAGCGCAGAAGGCGAGGTCTTGCACGAATGGACCGGCGACCGAGAACGTTCCGTCAGCATTGATCGAGAACGTGCCGGCGTTGAGGAGCACGACCCCGCTTCCCGGCAGCGTCACCCTGAATCCCAGGCCGGCGATGTGCAGCGAGGTGAGATCGCCGGTGGACGGATCGAACATGGCGATGACGGGGCCAGCTCCGGGGCTTTTGAGCGTCTTTCCGTTGGCAGAGAAGGTCAAGGAGATGACCCCGGTCTGGATCGCCTCGACCAGACGGCCCTGGGCGTCGGTGAAGTCGGTCTCTTGATTGATGCCCTCCACATGGAAGACCACGGGGAACTCACACAGGCCCGTGATCGTGACCGTCTTCGAGAAGGGCCCGCTGGTGTGGATGACCGACGCCGCGGCCGGGGTCGAAGCAGCTGCTGCAACCAGCAACGCCACCCCAAGCAACACGGCCACCCCGAGAACCCGACGGCTCGTCGCATTCGCCTCGTCCATCTTCGCCTCCTCTTCTCGCCCCCGCCGGTCGAGCCCGCCGGGACATCTGTTTCCCGATGGTTCATGGATGCTCGAGGAGCGGCTGCGCTTAGCCTGAATCCACCGGAGAACCTGGCTAACCAGGGGGTCGAACGAGGAAAAAGGTGCCTCTGACCTGGGAGAATGGGCGGTGACCAAACCAACCGACCCTCCCGGAGAAAGGCACCTTTCGGATGCAATCTTCCCACGCCTTGGACCGCATCGAAATCACCTTCGACGATGACCACGCGGTGGCCAACGCGGGGCTCGTCCTGACCGCGACCCTCGGTGCCCGCCTCGGGCTGGAGGCGCTCGTGGACGAGACGGTCGACCTCGGGCAGCGTCCCGGAGCGGCCCGTCCCGGACGCAAGGTCATGACCCTGGTCCAGTCGATGGTTGCGGGCGGGGACTCGATCGACGACGCGGACGTGCTTCGCTCCGGAGCCACCGAGCAGGTCCTTGCCCACCGGGTGATGGCTCCCTCCACCCTCGGCACGTTCCTGCGCTCGTTCACGTTCGGCCACGTCCGCCAGCTGGACAAGGTGGCCGAGGCCGCTCTTCACCGGGCGTGGGCGGCCGGAGCGGGGCCTGAAGACCAGCCCATGACGATCGACGTCGACTCCACGGTGTGCGAGGTCCACGGCCACCACAAGCAGGGCGCCGCCTACGGCCACACCCGGGAGCTCGGCCTGCACCCCCTGCTCGCCACCCGGGCGGAGACCGGGGAGGTCCTGCATGTGCGCCAGCGCAAGGGGTCGGCCAACACCGCCCGGGGCGCGGTGCGGTTCACCCCGGAGCTGGTGGCCCGGGTCCGCCGGGCGGGTGCCACCGGGGCGCTCACCGTGCGGGCCGACTCGGGCTTCTGGTCGGAGAGACTGATCGGGACGTGCCGGCGCCTCGGGGTGTCCTTCTCCATCACCGTCCGCCAGATCCCGCAGGTCAAGGAGGCCATCGCCGCGATCCCGGGGGAGCGATGGGCGCCGATCGACTACACCGAAGGCGGCGTGGCCCAGGTGGCCGAGACCACCTACAAGGGGGACCGCCTGATCGTCAGGCGGACCCGCCTGGTCGGTCCCCAAGCCGAGCTGTGGCCGGACTGGCGCCACCACGCGTTCATCACGGACCGGGAGGGCGGGGCGATCGAGCTCGACGCCGATCACCGCCGTCACGCCGTGATCGAGCTCGCCATCCGGGACCTCAAGGAAGGAGCGGGGCTGAACCACTGCCCCTCGGGGCGGTTCTTCGCCAACGCCGCCTGGCTGGTGCTCGCCGCCTTGGCCCACAACCTCCTTCGGTGGACGGCCTGCATCGGCCTGGAGATCGACGGGCCGATCGTGGCAAAGACCATCCGTCGGCGGTTCATCGCCGTGGGTGGGCGACTCACCCGTTCGGCCAGGCGGCTCCACCTGCATCTGCCGACGGCCTGGCCGTGGGCGGAGGCGTTCCTCCTCGCCCTTCGGCGACTGCGCGCACTGCCGCTTCTCGCCTGAGTCCTTGCTCTTCCTGAACGAGTCCACCCGATCGATTCCGCACGTCCCGGTTCCCCGCTCATCGGGTTCGGGCCGACCGCTCGGACATCGAGACCAACCACAGACCGATCCCGGCGTCACCGGCCGATGCAGAGCCGCGGTTGCGACCGCCGCGACCGGCCCTACCTCGGAACAGCGGCTTCGAACGGTGGATTCAGGCTTAGCAGACGGCGTTGAGGAACGGGTATGGGTCGATGGCGTCGCCGATGACCGTGTACCCGTAGGGGCTGCGCCAGGGGTTGGACGGGATCACGTTGGGGTGCCACTCGAAGTGGTCGTGGGTCGGCCCGCCCTGGGCGTCGCCCGAGTTGCCCACATAGCCGATGACCGTTCCCGCGCTGACCGAGCCGAGCTGGCCGATCTTCGACATGTGGGCGTTGTACACGTAGCCCTGGGAGCCGCTCACGATGACCGCGTTGCCACCCAGGCCGTTCGTGGCGTTCGACGCGTTCCCCGAGAACGGAGCGACGATCGGCGTGCCGAGCGGGGACATGATGTCGTTGCCGGCGTGCGGGTGGTAGCCACCGGCGTAGCGCGGGGCGCCGAACCCGTCGCTGTAGCCATGGGGACCCTGGACCGGGCACATGGCGAAGGGCTGGCCGGACACGCCACCACCGCCGCCACCGCCCGAGCCGCCACCGCCGCCACCGCCCGAGCCGCCACCGCCGCTCGAGCCGCCACCGCCCGAGCTACCGCTGCCGCCCGAGCTACCGCCGTTGTTGTTCTGCTGCTGCTGCTGTTGTTGCTGCTGCTGGGCGGCGAGCAACCGGGCGGCCGCGTCCTCGCGAGCCTTCTTGTCCTTCAGCTGGCCGACCTGGGCGG